>NZ_BAAAMR010000084.1:0-42655 GCF_039529375.1 Actinomadura napierensis | reverse complement strand
GGGCTGCTGGCCCCCGGCGCCGCCGGCCGAACCCGTGCCGTCGCGCTGCTGGCCGGCGCCGCGTTCGGGATCCTCGGCGGCTACGACGACCTGGCGGGCTCGGCGTCCTCCCGCGGCTTCAAGGGGCATCTCGGGGCGCTCGCCCGCGGCGAGGTCACCAGCGGCGCGGTGAAGATCCTCGGCATCGGCGCGACCGGCCTGGCCGCCGCCGCGCCCGCCGGCTCGCCCGCCCCGACGCGGCGCGGCCGCGCGTTCGACACCGTCGTGAACGGCGCGATCGTGGCGGGGAGCGCCAACCTGATGAACCTGTTCGACCTGCGGCCCGGGCGGGCCATCAAGGTCGGCGTCATCACCGGGACGCCGCTGGCGCTGGCCCGTCCCTCGTCCGCCGTGGTGGCCGCGCCGTTCGGCGCCGCCGTCGCATTGCTGCCCGAGGACCTCGCCGAGCGGGCGATGCTCGGCGACACCGGCTCCAACGCGCTCGGCGCGCTGCTCGGCCTGGCCGCGACGCGGCTCGGCCGGCGCTCCCGGCTGGCCGTGCTGTCCGGGCTCGTCGCGCTGAACGCGGCCAGCGAGTTCGTCAGCTTCACCAAGGTCATCGCCGGCAACCCGGTGCTGAACCGGATCGACATGCTGGGCCGCCGCCCCGTCGCCGTCCCGGCGCCCGCCACCGCCGGCAAGCCGGACATGGAGGACGCGTTCCGGCCGCAGGTCCCCTCGCAATCCGGCCCGGCCGGCGACGGCGTCCCGGCGGACCCCGCCTAGGATCGCGCCGGCCCCCCGGCCGACCCGGCAGCCTCTGGACACGTGCCCCTCGCCGATGCCCGCCAACACCCCGCCCCGCACCCCGCCGAGCGGCCCGCCGGCCGGCGGCGGCCGCCGCGACGACCGCGAGGGCGGCGCCGTGACGCCGCCGTCCCGCGCGTCGGCGCTGCGCCGGCTGACCGGCGGGCTCGCCGGCGCGGCCGTCGTCATCGGGGTCATCACGGTGCTGGCGCGGCTCGCCGGCTTCGGCCGGACGTACTCCTTCTCCCAGACGGTCACCACGTCCTGCCTGAGCCAGGCGTACTTCAGCGCGACGCAGCTGCCGAGCAGCATCTACGAGATCGTGGCGGGCGGCGCGCTCGCCAGCATGGTCGTCCCGGTGCTGGCCGGGCCCGCCGAGCGTGGCGACCGCGCGGAGGTCCGCCGGATCGGGTCGGCGCTGCTGACCTGGGTCGTGCTGCTGATGCTGCCGCTCGCGGCGTTGATGGCGGGGCTGTCCCATCCGCTCATGGACCTGGCGGTGTCCGATCACCTGCAGGGGTGCTCGCGCGACGACGTCGTCCGCGTCGGCGGGGACATGCTGGCGATCCAGTCGGTGCAGATGGTGATGTACGGGGCGGCCGTCGTGCTGTACGGGCTGCTGCAGTCGCACCGCCGGTTCGTGGCGCCCGCGCTGGCGCCGCTGGTGTCCAGCCTGGTGGTGATCGGCGCGTACGTCGCCTACGCGCCGCTCGGCAAGGGGTTCGAGAACGACCTGACCGGGCTGCCGCAGACCGCCGAGCTGACGCTGTCGGTCGGTACGGCGCTCGGCGGCGTCGCGATGGCCGCGACCGCCGGGGTCGCCGCGTGGCGGCTGCGCCTGCGATTGCGTCCCACATTGCGGTTCCCGGACGGGGTGGCGCGGCGCGTGCGGCGGCTGGCGCTGGCCGGGATCGCGACCGTCGCGGCGCAGCAGCTGTCGACGCTGCTGATCGTCCGGCTCAGCTCGCGCGGCACCCGCGGCGCGCTCGCCAACTACCAGTACGCCTGGGCGATCTACCTGCTGCCCTGGGCGATCCTGGCGGTGCCGATCGCCACCAGCGCGTTCCCGACGCTGTCGGCGCGGATGAGCGCCGGGGAGCACGCCCGGTTCGACCAGGTGACCGCCGCCACCACCCGCGCGGTGATCCTGGTGTCGTGCGCCGGGGCCGCCGTGCTGGCGGCGGTCGCGGTGCCGGTGTCGGTGGTGTTCAACCCCGGCCATCCCGACCAGCAGGACGTGCTGGCGCGCGCGGTGCTCGCCTTCGCGCCCGGCCTGCTCGGGTACGGGCTGGTCGCGCACCTCGGCCGCGTCCTGTACGCCTGCCACCGCGGCCGGATGGGCGCGATCGCGGTCGTCGCGGGCTGGGTCGTGGTGGCGGTGGCCGACGTCGTGCTCGTTCTGTGGGTCCTCGATCCGAAGTGGGTGGTGGCGGGCCTCGGCGCGGGCAACGCCGCCGGCATGACCGTGGCGGGGGCGCTGCTGGTCGGCACGCTGCTGCGCGCCCGGGGCGACGGCGCGGTGCGCGGGCTCGGGCGCGTGCTGGCCGCGCAGGCGCCGGCTACGGGACGGCCGCGGTCCTCGGCGTCGGCGTCCCCGGCCTGTCCGGGCAGCTCCGCAACATCGGCACGGGGGCGCTCGCCGCGCTGGTCGCCGCCGCCGTGTTCCTGATCATCGCGTTCGTCGTCGACGGCCGGGACCTGCGGGCCGTCCTCACCCGGAAGGTCGCCCGCCGTGCCTGAAGAGACGAGCAGATCCGAGAAGCCCGCCGCCACCGGCGGGCCGCCGGCGTCCGCCGGCCCCCGCCTGGACGGGGTGCGCGTCGCGCTCGTCCTCGGCACCAGCGCGGGCGGCGTCGGACGGCACGTCCGGTCCCTCGCCGCGGGCCTGGCGGGACGGGGCGCCCGGGTGCTGGTCTGCGGGCCCGCCGCCACCGAGGAGCTGTTCGGGTTCGGCGCGGCCGGCGTCCGCTTCGAGGAAGTGGACCTGGCCGACCGGCCTCGCCCGGTGAGCGACGCGCGGGCCGTCGCCCGGCTGCGGAAGCTGCTGCGCGGCGCCGACGTCGTGCACGCGCACGGGTTGCGCGCGGGCGCCCTCGCCGTCGCCGCCTGCGCGCGGGTCGCGCCCGGCCCGCTGCGGTTCTCCCGCGGCGGGCCGCCGCTGGTCGTCACCCTGCACAACGCGGTGATCGCCGGCGGCCGGACCGCCGCGATCTACGGGGCGCTGGAACGGGTGGTCGCGCGCGGCGCGGCGCAGGTCCTGGGCGTCTCGCCGGACCTGGAGGAGCGGATGCGGTCGCTCGGCGCCCGGTCGGTGGGGCACGCGCTCGTCCCGGCGCCCGCGCCGCGCGTGCAGCCGGGCCCGGCCGTCCTCGCCGACCTGCGGGCGGAGCTGGGCGTGGGGGAGCGGCCGATGATCCTCACCGTCGCCCGGCTCGCCGAGCAGAAGGGCCTGCCGACGCTGCTGGACGCGGCGCGCGGCTGGACCGGCCGGACCCCGCCGCCGCTGGTCGCGATCGCCGGGGACGGCCCGCTGGAGGAGGAGCTGCGCGCCCGGATCGAGGCCGAGGACCTGCCCGTCCGGCTGCTGGGCCGGCGCTCCGACGTGCCCGCGCTGCTGGCCGCCGCCGACGTCGCGGTGGTGCCGAGCGTGTGGGAGGGGCAGCCGCTGATCGTGCAGGAGATCCTGCGGGCCGGGCGCCCGCTGGTCGCCGCCCGCGTCGGCGGGATCCCCGGCATGGTCGGCGCCGGGGGCCGCCCGGCGGGGGGCGGGGCGCTGCTGCAGGGGCCGGAGAGCGAGGCGGCGCTGCTGGTCCCGTCCGGCGACGCCGACGCGCTCTCCCGCGCCGTCGGCCGGATCCTGGACGACCCGGCGCTCGCGGTGCGGCTCGGCGCGGCGGCCGCGCAGCGCGCCGCGCGGCTGCCCCGCGAGGACGACGCCGTCGACCAGCTCGCGGCCCTCTACCGGGAGCTGACCGCGACCGGGAGCTGACCGCGGCGCCTTAGATGCCGGGTCCGGCGGTCCGGTTCGCGGGAAGATCGAGGAATCTCCCGGAACCGGGAACCAGGGGCCATGCCCCCGCGTTCAACAGGACAAGTGGAGGGGAGTATCCCCGCGCACGGGTGTCGTCAGCACGGCCGGTCCGCACCGGCCCGGTGCCCGTGGCCCTCGCATCGGAGGGCGGGAGAGACCTCCGGCGCTCGACTCTGTCCGCCGGAGGTTTCACGTTGTCCGTCGCACCCTGGGTATGGATCCTGACGCTCGCCGGGATTCTCGCCGTCATCGCAGCCGACCTGCTCGTCATCCACCGCAACGACACGCGGGAGTTCACCACCCGCAGGGCCGCCTTCTGGTCGGCCGTCTACATCGGCCTCGCCGTCCTGTTCGGGCTCGGCGTCTGGGTCTTCTCCGGCGGGCAGCACGCCGCGCAGTACTTCGGCGGGTTCGTCACCGAGAAGAGCCTCAGCGTCGACAACCTCTTCGTGTTCATGGTGATCCTGACGCGGTTCGCCGTCCCCCGGCACGCCCAGCACACCGTGCTGATGGCGGGCATCGTCATCGCGCTGGTGCTGCGCGGCGCGTTCATCGCGGTCGGCGCCGCCGCCATCTCCACCTTCACCTGGGTCTTCTTCATCTTCGGCGCGTTCCTGCTGTGGACGGCCTACGGGCTGGTGCGCGGCGGCGACGAGGACGAGTTCAAGGAGAACGCGGTCCTGCGCTGGGCCAAGCGCGTCATCCCGACGTCCGACGAGTACGACGGCAACCGGTTCCTCACCCGGCGCGGCGGCCGCCGCATGGTCACCCCGCTGATGATCGTGATGATCGCGATCGGCTCCACCGACGTGCTGTTCGCGCTGGACTCCATCCCGGCGATCTTCGGCCTGACCACCGAGCCGTACCTGGTGTTCACCGCCAACGCGTTCGCGCTGATGGGCCTCGTCCAGCTGTACTTCCTGCTGGGCGGGCTGACCGACCGGCTGGTGTACCTCGGGCACGGGCTGGCGTTCATCCTCGGCTTCATCGGGGTCAAGCTGATCCTGCACGCGATGCACGAGTACGGTGTCGCCTGGGCGCCGGACGTGCCGATCTGGCTGTCGCTGGCCGTGATCGCCGGCACGCTGGCGGCCACCACCGTCGCCAGCCTCACGGTCGGAGCGCGCCCCAAGGACGACGCCGCCCGGGACGAGCCGGCGGGGGCGGTCGCGGGCGAGGATCCGCAGGCCCGGGAGTCCTCCGGACGGTGAGAGCGGAATCACTGCCCCACATGACCCGAATCCTGTTCTAGAATCACTGTCGACAAGCGGTGTGAGAGAGGGTTCGACACATGGCCATCGGGCTGACCGAGGAGCACGAGGCGCTCGCCGATTCGGTGCGCGGCTTCGCCGAGCGCAACATCCCGGCGACGGCCGTCCGCGCCGCGCTGGACGCGGACGAGGAGAGCAGGCCCGGGTTCTGGCCGGCCCTGGCCGAGCAGGGGCTGCTGGGCCTGCATCTGGACGAGGAGCACGGCGGGCAGGGCTACGGCCTGCTGGAGCTGTCGGTGGTGCTGGAGGAACTGGGCCGGGCCGCGGCGCCCGGCCCGTTCCTGCCGACGGTGCTGGCGAGCGCGGTGATCGACGCGTCCAGCAACGCCAAGCTGCGCGCCGAGCTGCTGCCGGGCCTGGCCGACGGGTCGAAGACCGGCGCGGTCGCCCTGTCCGGGGGCCTGACCGGCACCCGCGACGGCGACGCGCTCACGGTTTCCGGCTCGGCGGCGACGGTGCTGGGCGCGCTGCTCGCCGACGTGGTCGTCCTGCCGGTCACGGCCGGGGACGAGGAGCAGTGGGTCGCGGTCGACGCCGCCGACCTGAAGGTCACCGCGGTGGCGAGCCTGGACCGGGTCCGCCGGGTCGCCGCGGTCGAGGCCGACGGCGTGACCGTGGCGGCCGACCGGGTGCTGGACGGCCTCACCACCGGCCGTGTCCGCGATCTGGCGGCGACGCTGTTCGGCGCCGAGGCGGCCGGGCTGGCGGGCTGGCTGGTCGACACGGCCGCCGAATACGCGAAGGTGCGCGAGCAGTTCGGCCGTCCGATCGGGCAGTTCCAGGGCGTCAAGCACAAGGCCGCCCGGGCGCTGATCGCGCTGGAGCAGGCCCGCGCCGCCGCGTGGGACGCCGCGCGGGCGCTGGACGAGGGCACCGAAGAGGCCGGGTTCGCCGCCGCCGTCGCCGCGGTGATCGCGGGGGACGCGGGCGTGCAGACCGCCCGCGACGCGATCCAGATGCTCGGCGGCATCGGGTTCACCTGGGAGCACGACGCGCACATCTACCTGCGCCGCGCGCTGACCCTGCGGGCGCTGCTCGGCCCCGCCAAGGACTGGGCCGCCAAGGTCGCGGCGCTCGCGCTGGACGGCGGCCGCCGCGAGGTGGAGCTGGAGCTGGACGAGAGCGCCCAGCCGCTGCGCGAGCGGATCCGCGCGGAGGTCGCCGAGCTGGCCGCCGTGGAGGACAAGGACGCCCTCAAGGCGAAGATGGGCGACGAGGGCTGGACCGTGCCGCACTTCCCCAAGCCCTGGGGACGCGGCGCCGGTCCGGTCGAGCAGATCATCATCCAGCAGGAGCTGCGCGCCGCCAAGGTGAAGGCGCCGAACCTGGTGATCGGCGCCTGGCTGGTTCCGTCCCTGGTCCGCTACGGGTCCGAGGAGCAGAAGGAGCGGTTCCTGCGGCCGACGCTGCGCGGGCAGATGGTGTGGTGCCAGCTGTTCTCCGAGCCGGGCGCCGGTTCGGACCTGGCGTCGCTGTCGATGAAGGCCGAGCGCGTCGAGGGCGGCTGGAAGCTGACCGGGCAGAAGATCTGGACGTCGGTCGCCCAGCACGCGCAGTGGGGCTTCTGCATCGCCCGCACCGACCCGGACGCCCCCAAGCACGACGGCATCACCTACTTCCTGGTCGACATGAAGGCGCCGGGCGTGGACGTGCGGCCGCTGCGGGAGCTGACCGGTGACGCGCTGTTCAACGAGGTGTTCCTCGACGGGGTGTTCGTCCCGGACGACTGCGTGGTCGGCGAGGTCGACAAGGGCTGGCAGGTGGCCCGCAACACCCTCTCCAACGAGCGGGTGTCGCTGTCGACCGGCGGCGGCCTCGGCATGGGCGTGCCCGAGCTGCTGAACTTCTTCAAGAGCCGGACACTGGACGCGGTCACCGCCGCCGAGGTCGGCAAGCTCGTCGCGCAGGGCCAGTCGATCGACCTGCTGGGGCTGCGCACCACGCTCAAGCAGCTGAACGGCGTGGAGCCGGGCGCCGAGGCCAGCGTCCGCAAGCTGCTCGGCGTGCAGTTCAACCAGGACGTCGCCGACTACTGCTGGGCGGCGCAGGGCGAGGCGGCCGCGACCGAGACGCCGATGGCCGAGAGCGGGATCATCGCCCGGGCCATGCTGTTCAGCCGCGCGATGACGATCTACGGCGGCACCACCGAGGTGCAGCTGAACATCATCGGCGAGCGGCTGCTCGGCCTGCCCCGCGACCCCGAGCCCGGCAAGTGAGGACGTGCTGAGGAGGGCGGGCGGCCATCCGGCCGTCCGCCCGCACCCGGCGGGACGGTCACGGCCGGCGCGAGCGCAGGCCGTAGGCGACGTTGATCATGACGATCCCCGCCCACGCGAGCGACAGCCCGAGGCCGCCGGCGTTCACGACCGCGATCGCGCTGAGCGGGATGGCGGCCAGCAGCGACAGCACCGCCAGCAGCAGGCTGTAGTCGCCGGCCCCGCTCGCGCGGGGCGCTCTGGGGCGGCGCCGCGGGGCCGGGGACGCGGCGGCGCTCGTGTCGAGGACCTCCTCGATGCGGTCCACGACCGTCTCGATGAAGGCCGCGTCGTAGTCGGGGCCCAGCTCGCGGCGGGCCGCCAGGGCCGCGGTCAGGTCCTCGCGAGGCAGTCGTCGGGTCGTCATGTCTCGGTTATAGGCGTGCCGGGGCGCGTGCCGCCTCACCCTTCGGTGCCAACCGGTGCGTACCCCGCAGGGATGAGCGGGGGCGGAGCCGCGTGCGCCGGTAAACTGCCGGTTTCGTCCGAGAATCGTCGGAGGTTCCTGTGACCGTGCGGGCCCGCTCGACCGTCCTGGCGGCCGTCGTCGGCGCCGCCGCGCTCGTCCTCGCCGGGTGCGGGGCCGGGACGAAGGCGGACGACGCGGGGGCGAGCGCCGCCCCGAGCGCGTCCGCGCCGCTGGAGCCGATCCCCGCGATCAAGACCGCGGACGTGAAGCCGCTCGTCGGCCGCTGGGTCGGCCCGGCCGAGGACTACTTCCAGTTCAAGGCGGACGGCACCGGTGTGTGGGTGAAGAACGGGCAGAAGCTGTGGAGCGGGACGGCGATCCCCGAGGGCGGCGGGACGTACCGGTTCTCCTGGCAGGGCGGCGACCCGAAGACCGCCTCCTACTGGGGCGTGTCCCTGACCGAGAAGAACACCAAGATCGTCTTCGCCGGGACGAGCCAGAAGTACGCCAAGGCGGCCGCGCAGAAGGGCAAGACCGCCGGACACAAGGGCAAGGGATGACCGAGACCATCGAGAACGCCGGGAACCCGGAGAGCGCGGGGGACGGCGCGTTCGCCTCGCCCGCCGACGTCGAGCGCAGGCTGGGCGAGGCCCGCTACCTCGCCGACGAGGCGATCGCCACGACGGTGTTCCTCGCCCAGGCGCTCGGCAAGCCGCTGCTCGTCGAGGGACCGGCCGGGGTCGGCAAGACGGAGCTGGCCAAGGCCGTCGCCGCCGCCACCGGCGCCGAACTGATCCGGCTGCAGTGCTACGAGGGCCTGGACGAGGCCCGCGCGCTCTACGAGTTCAACTACAAGAAGCAGCTCCTCGCCATCCAGGCCGCCCCGGCGGACCGGGCCTGGCAGGAGACCCACGACGACATCTTCTCCGAGGAGTTCCTGCTGGAGCGGCCGCTGCTGGCGGCGATCCGGCGGAGCACCCCGACCGTCCTGCTGATCGACGAGGCGGACAAGGCCGACGTCGAGGTCGAGGGCATGCTGCTGGAGATCCTCTCGGACTTCCAGGTCACGATCCCCGAGCTCGGCACCGTCAGCGCCGTCCGCCGCCCCTTCGTGCTGATCACCTCGAACGCGGCGCGGGAGCTGTCGGAGGCGCTCAAGCGCCGCTGCCTCTACCTGCACCTGGACTACCCGGCGCCGGAACGGGAACGTGACATCGTCCTCGCCCAGGTGCCGGGCGTCGAGGCGGAGCTGGCCGAGCAGCTCGTCCGGACGGTCGGGACGCTGCGCGCGCTGGAGATCAAGAAGGCGCCGTCGATCGCCGAGACCGTCGACTGGGCCCGCACCCTGCTCGCGCTCGGCCTCGACGAGCTGGACGAGGCGGCCGTCGCGCGCACGCTCGGCGTCGTCCTCAAGCACGCCTCCGACCAGGAGCGCGCCGTCAAGGAACTGGGCCTGAGGGGCTGATCGGATGGCCTCGCTCGTCGACCGGCACACCGGGTTCGTCGCCGCGCTGCGGGAGGCCGGGCTGCCGGTGTCGGTCGCCGAGGGCCTGGACGCGGTCCGCGCGATGCAGGTCGTCGACCTGCTGGACCGCGACTCGCTGCGCGCCGCGTACGCGGCCACGGTAGTGAAGCGGCCGCAGCACCGCCCGACCTTCGACACGCTCTTCGACCTGTGGTTCCCCGCCGCGATCGGGGACGGCGCCGGGGCCCCGGCCGAGCGGGACCGTCCCGCGCGGACGCTCGGCGCCGACGGCAACCCCGTCCCGCCCGCCCTCGACCCCGAGGTGCAGCGGCGGCGCGAGGAGCTGATGGAGCTGTTCCTGTCCGGCGACGACGCGGCGCTGCGGCAGTTCGCCCGCAACGCCGTCGCCGAGTACGGCCGCACTCCGGGCCAGGAGTCGTGGTTCTCCTCCGGCGTCCTGCGCGCGCTGTCGCCCGAGACGCTGATGGCCGGGCTGCTCAACGCCGTGCTCACCGGGCAGGAGCGCGGCGGGATGGCCGAGCGCGTCGCCCGCCGCACGTTCCGCGACCGGATCGCCCGGTTCGAGGACCTCGTCGCGAGCGAGGTGCGCCGCCGCATCGCCGAGGACACCGGCGTCCAGCGGACCGCGCGCCTCGCCGTCCGGCCGCCGCTGGAGCGCCTCGACTTCTCCAGCGCGAACCGCGCCGACCTCGCCGCGCTGCGCCGCGAGGTGTACCCGCTGGCGCGCAAGCTCGCGTCCAAGCTCGTCCAGAAGCAGCGGCACGGCAAGCGCGGCCGGCTCGACTTCCGCCGGACGGTCCGGGCGTCGCTGGCCAGCGGGGGAGTGCCGCTGACGACCCACTACCGGCCGCGCCGCCCGCACAAGCCGGAGCTGGTCGTGCTGTGCGACGCCAGCGACTCGGTGTCGGCGTTCGCGCACTTCACGCTGCTGCTGACGTTCGCGCTGCGCGAGCAGTTCAGCAAGGTCCGCGCGTTCGCGTTCATCGACGCCACCGACGAGATCACCAAGTACTTCGCGCCCGGCGCGGACGTCACCGACGCGATGACGCGCATGGCCGCCGAGGCGGACCTCGTCTGGATCACCGGCCGCTCCAACTACGGCCACGCGATCAAGGTCTTCGACGACAGGTACAGCGACGCCATCACGCCCAAGACGTCCTTGCTGGTCCTCGGCGACGCCCGCTCCAACTACGGCGAGCTGTCGCTGCCGATCCTGCGGTCCATGGTCGACCGGACGCGGCACGCCTACTGGCTGAACCCCGAGCCGCGCCGCCTGTGGGACACCGGCGACTCCGCCGCGTCCCGCTACGGCGACCTCGTCCCGATGTTCGAGTGCCGCAACCTGACCCAGCTCGCCGCCTTCATCGAGGAACTCGCCTAACGCTCGCGGATGGCGAGGGCCAGGGCGGCGCCGGCGAGGGCGACGACGGCGGAGGCGAGCATCGCGATGTCGGTGCCGTGGGCGAGGGCGGACGGGCCCTGGCCGGAGCCCGTGGCGATCGCGCCGACGACCGCCACCCCGATGGACGCGCCGATGTAGCGGGCGGTGTTGTTGGCGCCCGAGCCCATGCTCGCCCGGTCGGCGGGCACGCTCTCCACGGCCAGCCGCGCGAGCATCGCGTTCGCCAGCCCGCTGCCGATCCCCGAGACGGCGAGGCCGGGGACGAGCCGCCACCAGTGTGCGTCCGGCGCGAGCCCGAGCATCGCGAACTCGCCGACGGCGCTGAGCGCGAGCCCGGCGCCGAGCAGCCGACCGGCCGGAAGGCGGGCCGGGAGCCGCCGCGCCTGCAGCGCCGCCGCGAACGACAGCCCCGACCAGATCGCGAGCACCAGCGCCGACGCCACCGGCGACAGCCCGAGCACCAGCGTCATCACCGTCGCCAGGTAGCTCATGACGCCGATCACGGCGAGGCCGGTGACCAGCGCCCCGGAGATCGACAGCAGGAACGCGGGGCGCCGGAACAGCGCGAGGTCGAGCATCGGCTCGCGGCGCCGCGCCTCGACCGCGGTGAACGCGGCCAGCAGCACGGCCGCCGCACCGAACAGCATCAGCACGCCCGGACGCGTCCAGCCGGCGCGCCCCCATGTGATCGCAGCGACCAGCGCCGCCACGCCCAGGCTCATGGTGACCAGCCCGGGCACGTCCAGGCCGCGCGGACGGTCCGCCCGGGACTCGCCGAGCGCCCGCACGGCGACCGCACCGAGCACGGCCGACGCGACGGCCGCGACCCAGTACCACGCCCGCCAGCCGGCCACCGAGGTCAGCTCGGCCGACGCGATCGGCCCGAGGGCGATGCCGAGGCCGAGCATCGCGCCCCACACGCCGGTGGCGTGGGCGCGGCGCGGACCCGGCGGGAACGCCGCCGCGATGATGCCGAGCCCCGTGGCCAGCAGCGCGGCGCTCGCCGCGCCCTGCACGATCCGGCCCGCGACGAAGACCCCGGTCGTCGGCGCGACGGCGCAGGCGGTGCTGGACGCGGTGAGGACGGCCGCGCCGGCGGCGAACACCCTCCGGCGGCCGTGGTCGTCGGCCAGGCTTCCGGTCACCAGCAGCGCCGCCGCCAGCCCCAGGCTGATCGACGACATCAGCCAGATCCGCGCCGTCGCGCCCGCCTCCAGGCCGCGCGCCGTCTCGGTGAGCGTCGCCATCGGCGCGGTGTAGTTCATCAGTGCCAGCAGCGTCGCGGCGGCCGGCAGCGCCAGCGCGGCGGCGGAGCCCGCCGGGAGCCGCCCCGTGCGCGGTGTCGCCAGAGTCGTCATGCGGCCTTCCCCCTGAAGTTCAGTCAATGAACTCGAATGGGGAGACGATAGCACGTGAGGTTCGTTCAATGAACCGGCGGGGCGGTACTGTGGGGCCATGGCACTCGGCAAGGACTACGCGGCCCAGGACTGCTCGCTGGCCCGCGCGCTCGAGGTCGTCGGCGAGCGGTGGACGCTGCTGATCGTCCGGGACGCCTTCTACGGCGTCCGCCGGTTCAGCGACTTCCTCGCCCACCTGGACGTCCCGCGCGCGGTGCTGTCCGCGCGCCTCCAGTCGCTCGTCGAGTCCGGCGTCCTCGCCAAGGACGGCCACGACTACGTGCTGACGGACATGGGCAAGGAACTGTGGCCCGTCGTGCACACGCTGGCCCGCTGGGGCGAGGAGCACCTGTCGGCCGAGCCGTGCCGGCTGTTCGTGCACGCGGGCTGCGGCGGCCGCGTCGGCACCGACGGCGCCTGCGCCGCCTGCGACCGCCGGATCCCGCTGGAGGACGTGGAGATCCACGCCGGCCCCGGCGCCCGCCACCGCGACGACCCCGTCAGCCGCCTGCTCCGCACCCCCCACCGGCTCCTGGAGCCGATCAGGCCGTGACTACCCGCCCAGGGCGCGGGCGATGAGGTCGGCGACCGCGTCCGGGTCGAGGTGCTGGCCGGTGAGGCCGGCGAGGTTCTCCTGGTAGATCAGCACGGCGGCGAAGGTGGCGGCGGCGGCCTCCAGGCGGGCCTGGTCGCCGCGGGCGCCGGGCAGCGCGACCTCCAGGGCGCGGCGGGCATGCAGGAACACCACGCGGTTGAGGTGGCCGAGCCGGTCGCGGACGGAGCGGTGCGTGTCGGCCTCGCGGAACAGGATGCGGCGCATCGCGGGGGAGGCGTGCAGCGGCAGCCGCCGGGCCAGCCGCGACAGGGTGCCGGCCGGGTCGCCGGGGACGGCCTCCAGGGGCTCGTCCGGCGGGTCCTCCACGAAGGTGCGCTCGTCGACCAGCGCGACCAGCACGTCGATCTTCTGCGGGAAGTAGTGGAAGACCAGCCCCTTGGGCACCTGGGCCCGGCCCGCGATGCGCGCCGTGGAACTGGCCTCGTAGCCGCGGTCGGCGAACAGCGCCTCCGCCGCGTCCAGGATGCGCGTGCGCGAGTCCGCCGCCGCGCCGGTCCGCCGCCCGCCCATCGGCACCGCCCCCCGCAGGCCCGTGCGGCCCCGGGGCGCCGGTGCGCCCGAGGCCGTCGCGGGATCTTCGATCAGGCCGCGGCGGGCCTGCCGCCGTGCGCCTGCGTGGCTCCCCACAGGCCGACGATAGCCGCGACACCGCCGGCGATCCATGCCGTCCACGCGGAGGCGTGCGCGCCGGTGAAGCCGAACGCCCACGGCGCCACGAAGATCAGCAGAGCGAACGCGGTCGCCGCCCACGACGGCGTGCCGGGGCCGCCGAGCAGCGCCCACAGCCCGGCCGTCATCAGCAGCGCGCCGAGCACCATGAGCGGCTGCTCGCCCGCGTTGTCGCCCCACAGTTCGGGGGCCACCAGGACGACGAGGCCGGCCACGAAGGCCACCCCGTCCTGCCATGCGAACCTGTCCATCCGTCGCACCTCCGCCGATCACCTTTGGACCTCTTCGTCCGTTTCGTTGATTCCCTGATTGACCGGCCGGTCAATCTTCCGTACCGGAGTGAGCAGGGCCTCCGCGAGGTAACGCGGACGGGACGGAGAGTGAGGTCATCCGCAGCGGATACCCTGCACGCTCATGGAGACCGATGTGGCGGGCCCGGCACCGCGGGCCAGGCGTGCCCTGCTCGGCCCCCTGTGGCGGCTGATCGACGGCCGGCCGGAGGACTCGCGCGCCGTCATCGCACGCCGCGCCAGGATCCTCGTCACGATCGCCACCGGCCTCGCCAACCTCGGCGGCGCGCTGGTCGTGCTGGCGTTCGCGGTCGTGGTGCCCGACCCGGTCGGGGACGTCTCCGACCGGCTGCGGGTCATCAACGTCGCGGTGTTCACCGCCTACGTCGTCGCGGCGGTGCCCGCCGGGCTCGTCCTCGGCGAGCGGTTCTTCCGGCGCGTCCGGCGGCTGGTCGAGCGGCACGACGAGCCGGACCGGCACGAGCGGTCGCTGCTGCTGTACGGGCCGCTGCGGCTGATGGCGCTGCACCTGACGCTGTGGGGGATCGGCACCGTCGGCTGGGTGGTGATCAACGCCCCGTTCTCCGTGCTGCTGGCCGTCAAGCTCGGCCTCACCAGCCTGCTCGGCGGCCTGACCACCTGCACCATCGTCTACCTGCTGACCGAGCGGCTGCTGCGGCGGGCGGTGACGACCGCGCTGCGCAGCCAGGTGCCGCGCCGCACCGGCCTGCCCGGCGTGGTGGCCCGCTCGGTGCTGGCCTGGGGGTTCGGCACGGCGGTGCCGATCCTCGGCCTGATCACGCTGGCGGTCGGCTCGTTCGTGATCGCGAAGATCACCGTGCGGGACTTCGCGCTGGCGGTCCTCGCGCTCGGCGGCACCGCGCTGGTCATCGGCCTCGCCGTCACCTACGGCGCGGCCCGCGCGATCGCCGACCCGGTCGAGTCGGTGCGGCTCGGGCTGGCCCGGGTCGAGCGCGGCGACCTGGACGTCGAGGTCCCCGTCTACGACGCCAGCGAGGTCGGGCTGCTGCAGGCCGGCTTCAACCACATGGCGGCCGGGCTGCGCGAGCACGCCCGGCTGCAGGACCTGTTCGGCCGGCAGGTCGGCGAGGACGTCGCGCGCGTCGCGCTGGAGCGCGGCATCGACCTCGGCGGCGAGACCCGCGAGGTCGCGGTGATCTTCGTGGACATCGTCGGCTCCACCCGGCTGGCCGCCGACCGGCCGCCCGCCGAGGTCGTCCGGCTGCTGAACGAGTTCTTCGCCGTGGTGGTGAAGGTGGTCGGCGCGCACGGCGGCTGGATCAACAAGTTCGAGGGGGACGCCGCGCTCGCCGTCTTCGGCGCCCCGCTCGCGCTGGACGGCGCGCCCGGCCGCGCCCGGGCCGCCGCGTACGCGCTGGCGCGGCGGCTGCGCGACGAGGTGCCGGAGCTGAGCGCGGGCGTCGGGGTGTCCGCGGGCGAGGCCGTCGCCGGGCACATCGGCGCCGAGGAGCGGTTCGAGTACACCGTGATCGGCGACCCGGTGAACGAGGCGGCCCGGCTGACCGACCTCGCCAAGAGCACCGAGGAGCGCGTCCTCGCGTCCGGCTCCCTGGTCGCCATGGCGGACCCCGAGGAGGCGGCGCAGTGGGAGCTCGGCGAGGAGATCACCCTGCGGGGCCGCACCCGGACGACCCGGCTCGCCGCGCCGCGCCACCTCGACGGCGAGCCCGGCTAGGACGGCCCTAGCGTGGCGCCGCTCAACGTCGTGTAGAACGGCGAACCGGCGAACCCCGTCCCGGTCTCCTCGCCGATGTAGACGTCGGCGTGGTTCTGGCCGCCGAAGCCGGGACGGAACAGGTCGGTGACGGTCCAGCGCGCCTTCCGGAACGCCGCGCACACCTTCACCTCGATGCGGTGGCCGTTGCCGTCCCTGCCGCAGTCGACGATCGCGAACCGTTGCCCGCGCGCCAGCACCGACCGGTCGGCCGCGGCGGACGTCCAGGGCCGCAGCGGGTGGCCCGCCGAATCGCGGGTCGTGCCGTCCAGCCAGTACCCGACGCTGTGCGACCAGTTCAGGTACCGGCCGCGCTGCGGTCCGGAGGTGATGCGCCCGCTGCCCTCTTCCTGAATGATCGCGAGGAATTCCTCCGGATAGGAGCCGAGCGGGGTCTTTCCATGCGAGCAGTGCAGCTGCGGGCAGCCCTCGACCGCCTTCCGCTTGCCGCCGTGCAGGCTCTCGACCGCCGTGTAGTACGTGGTGATCCGCCAAGCACCGGGTCTGCCGAGCGGCCGAACCTTGCCGGCCTCCGGGGAGGCGGCCGGAGCGGACACGGCGGTCGCCGTCGGCGGCGGGACGTCCAGCGCGCCCGCCGAGCTTCCGGCGGCCCGGCCGCAGCCGGCCACGGCACCGCACAGCGCCAGTGCGGCGGCGAGCGATGCCCTCGGCCGCATCGGCGCCCTCCTCAGGTCCGGTCCGCGCCGGTGCGCTCCGGTTCGTCCGCCACGGGGGACCCTACCTCGGAGCCGGCCGCCAGGCGGTCCGGCAGCAAGAATCCGGCCAGGAGCAGGACGCCCGCCGCGGCCACCACCCTGTTGCTGAGCCGTCCGGCGATCGGGCTGACGCATGCGGGGCGGAAAAGAACAAGGCGGCGTCCCCGTCGTGCGGGGCGCCGCCTTGGTCGTGGGCCGGGTCAGTGGCCTCGGGCGATCCATTCGTCGAGGTGCGGGGCCTCGGCCCCGATGGAGGTGGAGTCGCCGTGGCCGGTGCGGACGACCGTGTCCGGCGGGAGCGTCAGCAGCCGCTCGCGGATCGAGGCGATGATCGTCGGGAAGTCGGAGAACGACCGGCCGGTCGCGCCCGGGCCGCCGTTGAACAGCGTGTCGCCGGAGAAGACGGTGCCGAGGTCCGGCGCGTGCAGGCAGACGGCGCCGGGGCTGTGGCCCGGCGTGTGCAGGACGGTCAGGCGGGTGCCCGCGACCGTGATGACCTGGCCGTCCGACAGCTCGCCGTCCGGGCCCTTGTCCGGGTGCCTCTGCTTCCACAGCATCAGGTCGTCCGGGTGCAGCAGGACGGGCGCGCCGGTGCGGGCGGAGAGGGCGGGGGCGGCGTCGATGTGGTCGTCGTGGCCGTGCGTGGACACGATCGCCACCAGCCGCCGGTCGCCGACGGCCGCCGCGATCGCGTCGGCGTCGTGCGCGGCGTCGATGACGATCGCCTCGGCGTCGTCGCCGACGATCCAGACGTTGTTGTCGACCTCCCACGTCCCGCCGTCCAGGGAGAACGTCCCGGAGGTGACGATGTGGTCGATCCGGGCCGACATCAGAGGACCACCACCGAGCGCAGCACGTCGCCGTGGTGCATCTTGTCGAACGCGGCTTCGACGCCGTCCAGTTCGATGGTCTCGGATACGAAGGTGTCCAGGTCGAGGCGGCCTTGCAGGTACAGGTCGATGAGCATGGGGAAGTCGCGGGAGGGCAGGCAGTCGCCGTACCAGGACGACTTGAGCGACCCGCCGCGTCCGAAGACGTCCAGCAGCGGAAGCTCCAGGGTCATCTCCGGCGTCGGGACGCCGACAAGGACAACTGTGCCGGCCAAGTCGCGGGCGTAGAAGGCCTGCTTGTAGGTCTCCGGGCGGCCGACCGCGTCGATCACCACGTCGGCGCCGAACCCGCCGGTCAGCTCCTGCACGGCCTCGACCACGTCGGTGCCCTTGGCGTGGACGGTGTGGGTCGCGCCGAGCGAGGAAGCGGTGGCGAGCTTGCGCTCGTCCAGGTCGATCGCGATGATCTTCGCGGCGCCGGCCAGCCGGGCGCCCAGCACCGCCGCGGCGCCCACGCCGCCGCAGCCGATGACCGCGACCGAGTCGCCGCGTCCGACATTCCCGGTGTTGATCGCCGCGCCCAGGCCGGCCATCACGCCGCAGCCCAGCAGACCGGCGACTTCCGGCTTGGCGGCGGAGTCGACCTTGGTGCACTGGCCGGCGGCGACCAGGGTCTTGTCGGCGAACGCGCCGATGCCCAGCGCCGGCGACAGCTCCGTGCCGTCTTCGAGGGTCATCTTCTGGGCGGCGTTGTGGGTGTTGAAGCAGTACCAGGGACGGCCGCGCAGGCACGCCCGGCACTGCCCGCACACCGCGCGCCAGTTCAGCACCACGAAGTCGCCCGGCTCCACCTCGGTGACGCCCTCGCCGACCGACTCCACCACGCCCGCGGCCTCGTGACCGAGCAGGAACGGGAACTCGTCGTTGATCCCGCCCTCGCGGTAGTGCAGGTCGGTGTGGCACACCCCGCACGCCTGCACCTGCACGACCGCCTCACCCGGACCCGGATCGGGAACGATGATCGTCTCGATCCGCACCGGCTCGCCCCGCCCGGGTGCGACGACCCCGCGTACCTGCTGCGCCATGCTGCCGCCTCTCGTCGTGTTCCGTCCTTGATCCGACCCTATAGACCGCGGCCACGGCCTCCTCCCATGGCTTCTGCCGTCCGGAAGATCCGGGGCGCCCCCTCGCGGGGGAGGCCGCCGCCCCCTGAGGTACCGGATTCAAGATCACCATCCGGCGCGATGCCCGCCCGGGTGCGCCCGCCGGAGGCTGGGGGACGTTCGCCACCGACCCGAAAGAGGACCGCCATGACACGCCGTCTGAAGATCGCCGCGGCCGGAGCCGCCGGTGCCGCGATCATCGCCGCCGGCGCCGCCCCCGCCCTGGCCGGCGGGGGGACGAAGGACCGCCCGGCGGCGGCGCACGAGCACGCCGCCCGCGGGCAGCTGGTCTCGGTGCGCCACCTGGGCGCCAAGTCCGCCGCCGAGGTGCGCGCCTGGCTGGCGACCGAGGGCTTCGACGCCTCCTCCGTCCGCTACGGCGTCGACTCGTACCGGCTCGTCTACCGGACGGTCGACGCGCGCGGCCGGGCGACGGTCGCCAGCGGCCTGTTCGTGCTGCCGCGCAACGGCGCCCGTCAGCTCCGCACGGTCTCCTACACGCACGGCACCACCAGCTACAAGGCCGACGCACCCTCGACGGCGCAGGACGTGTGGGGCCCCGGCCCGGCCGTCACCTACGGTTCCGCCGGATTCGCCGCCGCGGCGCCCGACTACCTCGGCCTCGGCGAGGGGCCGGGCGTGCACCCGTGGAAGGACGTTCCGACCGAGACGTCCGCGTCGCTGGACATGCTCCGCGCCGCCCGGCAGTTCGCCCTGCGCGAGCACCGGGCGTTGGACGGTCAGGTGCTCGTCACCGGGTTCTCTCAGGGGGCCTCGTCCGCGCTCGGGCTCGCCCGAGCCCTGCAGGAGGGCGCCGACCCGCATTTCCGCCTTCGCGCGGTCGCCCCGATCAGCGGCGGGTACGACTTCCGCGGCGCGGAACTGCCCGCCCTGCTGAAAGGTGGAGTCGACCCGAAGATGTCCGTCGCCTACGTCTCGTACCTGCTCACCTCGTGGAACCGCATCCACGGCGGCATCTACGACAAGCCGTCCGAGCTGTTCCGGGAACCGTACGCGAGCCATGTCGAGAAGTACTTCGACGGCACCACACCCGGCGAGGTCATGCTGAAGGGCCTGCCCGACACCCTGAAGGAACTGCTCACACCGCGCGGGTTCGCGGTGCTGCGCCACCCGTCCGGCACGTTCGCCGAGGCCCTGCGCGTGGACGGGGAGGTCTGCACGGCCTGGACGCCGCGCGTCCCGCTCCGGCTCTACAAGATCACCAACGATGACCAGGCGGTGACCGCGAACACCGACCACTGCGCCGCCGCGTTCCGTACGCGCGGCGTCGATGCCCCGGTCATCGACGTCGGCGACCGGGTCTACGGCGGTTCCCGGCACCTCGGGTCCAACGTGGCGGGCACGGCTCTG
The DNA here is from genome assembly GCF_039529375.1 of Actinomadura napierensis. NCBI lineage: Bacteria > Bacillati > Actinomycetota > Actinomycetes > Streptosporangiales > Thermomonosporaceae > Actinomadura > Actinomadura napierensis. The sequence continues at coordinate 23,207 of NZ_BAAAMR010000084.1, read as the reverse complement.
GTCGCCCGATGGTTCGCGGGCCTGAGCTGATCGGCGCCGGCCGGGCGCGCTAACCGAACCGGATCGTGGCGAGCTTGTCGGCGGCCTCCCGGTCCAGCACCGTGACCCCGTCGGCCGGCGGGAGGGCGCCGCCGCGGGCGCGTTCGATGAGCGGCACCCAGCGGCGGCAGTGCCGGGCGAACGTGACGCCGGTGACGGCCCGGCCGCGCGCGAACTGCCCGGCGCGGGCGGTGGCCGGGTCCACGTCGATGAGGATCAGGTGCAGCCGCCCGCCCCGGCGGCGCGCCAGCCAGGCGAAGCAGTGCAGGATGTGCGGCCACGTCCCGCGCGTGTGGGCCACGACCCCGTGGCCCGCCAGGATCGCGCGTCCGATCCGCCACACGTGGGTGACGTGGACGAGCGGGGTGCGCAGCCGCACCGGCAGCGGGCGCAGGAAGCGCGCCCACCAGTTGCGCGACTGCCGCGAGTCGATGATCCGGACGTCGCCGACGGGCACCGGCGCGGTCTCCTCGCCGCTCAGCCCGTACAGCCGGTTCAGCAGCGTGCTCTTGCCCGCCCCCGGGAGTCCGGCGAGCAGGACCAGCGACCCCGGCGGGTAGCGCAGGGCGGGTCCCGGTTCGGTGTCGTCGATGATGCGCTCCTGGTCTCGGCCCCGAGTCGGTGCGGATGTGGTCGTCAAAACGAACACTCCGCACCACTGGTTCCGGCGGGCCGGAGCACCGGGCGGCGCGGCGGACGATCGGGCGGACGATCGGGCGTACGGGCGGGCGGGCCGTCAGGCGGGCCCGGTCACCAGCCCCGCGAGCGCCATTCCGGCAGCGACGGGCGCTCCCGGCCGAGCGTGGTGTCCTTGCCGTGGCCCGGGTAGAACCAGGTGGCGTCCGGGAGCCGGCCGAAGACCCGCTCCTCCACGTCCGCGAACAGCTGCTTGAACAGCGTCGGGTCGCCCCAGGTGTTGCCGACGCCGCCCGGGAACAGGCTGTCGCCGGTGAACAGGTGCGGGCGGTCGGCCAGCTCGCCGCCGGCGTCGTACAGCAGCGCGATCGAGCCGGGCGTGTGGCCGCGCAGGTGGATGACCTCGAGCGTCGCGCGTCCGACGCGGACGGTGGCGCCGTGCTCGACGGGCTCGGCGACCGGCTCGGGCAGCGGCTCGGCGTCGTGCGGGTGCGCGACGACCGGCGCGCCGGTGGCCCGGGCGACCTCGGTCAGCGCCATCCAGTGGTCCTGGTGGCGGTGCGTGGTGACGATCCGCGCGAGCGGCCCGTCGCCGATCAGCTCCAGCAGCCGCGGCCCCTCGTTGGCCGCGTCGACGAGCAGCTGCTCGCCGGTCGCGGTGCAGCGCAGGATGTAGGCGTTGTTGTCGTACGGCCCGACCGCCACCTTGGTGACCGTCAGGCCCGGTAGCTCCCGGACGTCGGGCCGGCCGCCGGCCTCGACGTTCCCCGTGTAGGTCATGGGCGAGTCCTCCCATCGGCAGTACGCGCCGTCGGTGGTGCGCCCCCGTCAGTGGTGCGCCCCGTGGTGGTGCGTGGGGACCATCCTCCACCATCGCCCGCCGCCGCGGGCGACCGGGCCGAATGAGTCACGGGACTCAGCCGTACCGTGCACCCGGCGGCGGACGTTTCCGCCTTGCCGTCCCACCATGGTCATTGGAAGATCGGTAACGACCCGTGAGGACGGTGCCGCGTTGATCACCGCATTCCGTCCCGGACCGGACCGGGAACGGCCGGAGGAGCTGCTCGGCCACGCCTGCGCGCTGGTCCGGCTCTGCGGCCGCGACTCCGCGATCGCCGCCGTGTTCCTCGCGCTGGTGCTGGTCGGGACCGTGAGCCGGCTGGCGTCCGGGCTCCCCGGCGTCGTCGCGCTGGCGCTGCTGCCGGTGCTGGCCGGCTCGTTCGCGGTCTCGGCCGGGTACGCGGTGCGGTCCCGGCGGACGCTGCTGTCGGTGCTCGGCGAGGTGCGCGGCCGCACCGGCGCGCCGGTCGACCCGGGCGTGCCGTGGACGCCGTTCGGCGCGGCCGCCGCCCTCGACGCGCGGGTCCGCGACACCGAGCTGCGGCGGCTGCTGGCGGCGGCGCACCGCGGCGGCGAGCTGTCCTGGCTCGCGGTCGCCTGGTCGGCGGCGACCGGCGTGCTGTTCCTGTTCTGGTGGCTGGCGACGGCGGTGACGGGCGGGTGAGCGGATGATCGACCACGACGTCCGGCCCGGCAGCTTCTGGGAGCGGCTCGGCCCGGACGACCGGCAGGCGCTGCGGGCGATGGGCCGGCGCGCCCACATCCCGCCGGGCGGGACGCTGTGCCACCAGGGGGTGACCGCCCCGGCCGTGTACGTGGTGTTCAAGGCGGCGCCGCGCGCGGCGAGCAACGCCGTGGCCAAGGAGTTCGTCGACTCCAGCGAGGGCGACGAGTCGATCATCGACCTGTTCGGGTCCGGCGACCTGGTGGGCATGCTCGGGGCGTGGGGGCATCCGCAGCGCGGCACCATCGCGGCCCTCGACCACGTCGAGGCGCTGCGGGTGGACCGCCGCAACTTCCGCGGCCTGCTCGCCGCGAACCCGCGCGTCGCCGAGGCGATGATGCACGCCGTCTCGGAGAGCGTCGGCTACGGCGGCCGCCGCCACGCGGTGCGCGCCGCCGAGCATCCGCAGCGCCTCGCCTACCACCTGCTGGAGCTGGCGCACCGGTTCGGCGTGCGGTCCGCTCGCGGTACGGAGATCCCGCTGCGGCTCAGCCAGGCCGAGCTGGCGAACTGGTCCGGGATCTCCCGCGAGACGCTGGTGCGCTGGTTCCGGCTGTGGCGGCAGAAGGGCATCCTCGACCGCAGGCCGAGGCCGCTGACCATCCTCGACGCGGAGAAGCTGCGCCGCGCCGCCAGCCCGTGGGGGGACGAGTGGCCGGCGATCGAGGCGGAGCCGGACGTCCCCGCCGGGATCCCTGCGGCCCGTCCGGAACCGGACGCGCCCGGTGGCCTGGCCGCCCGCGCCCCGGTGCGCCTGGACGCGGGCGGCGGCGAGCCGCCGGTGCGGCTCCCCGCCGACAACCCGTTCTTCGCCGGGCGGACGATCAGTCTCGGCAAGCTCGACATGCTCGTCGCCCAGGCCGAGTGGCCGCGCGCCGTGATCGTCCAGGGGATGGCGGGCGTGGGCAAGACGACGCTCGCGCTGCACTGGGCGCACCGGGTCGTCGACCGGTTCCCCGACGGGGTGGTGTTCGCCGACCTGCGCGGGACGACCCGCAGCCCGGTCACGCCGGCGGAGGCGATGGGTCAGGTGCTGCGCGCCGCCGGCGTCCCCGGCGACCAGCTGCGCAGCACCGAGGCGGAGCTGGCCGCGCAGTGCCGCTCGCTGCTGGCCGACCGGCGGATGCTGCTGATCCTCGACAACGCCGCGCGGCCGGAGCAGATCAGGCCGCTGGTGGGCGCGATGGCGTCCGGGCTGGCCGTGGTGACGAGCCGGCGCCGGCTGCCGTCGCTGCTCGAAGGCGCCGACGTCCGCACGCTCGAACTGCGCGAGATGGTCACGCAGGAGGCCGTCGACCTCATCGCCAACGTGCTCGGACCGGCGGACGCCCGCGTCCGCGAGGAGCGCAGGGCGGTCGTGCGACTCGCCCGCGAGTGCGGTCACCTCCCGCTCGCGCTCGCGGTGATGGCGGGCCGGCTGGTGGAGAATCCTGGCGAGTCCATCGCCGGGACCGTCCGGGAACTGGCCGCCAGCGACGCGCATGCCGCGCCGTCCTACGAGACGGCCGTGCCCGGCGTCCTGCGCGAGCCGCCGCTGGAGGGGGCCGAGCGGCGCGCGACGGGGACCCCGGTCGGCGCGGGGCTCGGCGGTATCGAACTGACGGGCATCGAGCTGCACGACGGCGCCGGGCACGGCGCGTCCGCGCCGGGACTGCGCGGAGTGCTCAGCCCCACGTTCGACGTCGCCTACCGCAGCCTGCGCCGCGACCACCGGGAGGCGTTCCGGGTGCTGGGGCTCGTCGCGGGCCCCGACTTCACCCCCACCGCGCTCGCCGCGCTGCAGGACCGGACGGTCGACGAGGCGCGCGAATGCCTGGAGGGGCTGCGGCAGGCGTACCTCGTGCACGACGTGGCGCCCGGCCGGTACCGGATGCACGACCTGCTGCGCGACTTCGCCCGGGACCGGGGCCTGGCGGAGGACGCCGACAGCGACCGCCTCGCGGCGCAGCGCCGGCTGCTCGCCGGGTACCTCGCCGACGCGCGCGCGGCGGGGGACGCCCTGGCGGGGCGGCGCCGTCCCGTCGTCCACCAGGGCCGCCAGGCGGACGGGGCGCGGGGGCGCCCGTCCGCCGGCGAGGATGCGGGCGCCGAGCGGGCGGTGGCGCTGGCGTGGTTCGAGGCCGAGCGGCGCGACCTGGTCGCCGCCGTCCACCAGGCCGCCCGCCTCGGCCTGCACCGCACCTGCTGGGAGCTGGCGGACGCGCTGTTCGACTTCCAGGAGTTCCGCCGCTACAGCGAGGACAACATCGCCGTCCACCAGGCGGGCCTGCACGCCGCCCGCACCGAGGAGGACTGGGCGGCCGCCGCCGTCATGCTGCACAACCTGGCGGTGGCGCACTTCGAGGCGGGCGGCTCCGTCCAGGCCATCGGGTACGGGGAGGACGCCCGGCGCGCCTTCCGGACCGTCGAACCGCCCGACCGCTACGGCGAGGCCGCCACGCTCGCCACCCTCGCCGACCTGCACGTGGCGCTCGGCCGGTACCTCACCGCCATCGAGCACGCGCGGCGCTCCCTGGACGTCCACCTGGAGCTGGACGACCTCGGCGGCCTGGCGAAGGACCACGACACCCTCGCCCGCGCGCGCTTGGGGATCGGCGACTACGAGACGGCGCTGAACCACGCCGGAGAGGCGCTGAAGGTGCGACGTCGGATCGGCGACCAGCCCGGCGTCGCGGAGACGCTGCTCACTCTCGCGCAGGTGCACCGCCGCCTCGGCAACGTCCATGAGGCGGTGTCGCACGCGTTGGAGGCCCTCTACATCCGCCAGGAGATGGCCGACGGGCACGGCGCGGCGCAGGCGCTGACCGAACTGGCCCGGATGAACGCCTCGCTCGGGCTGCGCGAGATGGCGCTGCGGGACGCCGAGCAGGCACTGCGGACCTACCAGGCGCTCGGCGCCCGCCACGGGGAGGCCCGCGCGCTGACCACCCTCGGCATGCTGATGTGCGACGCCGCCCGCTACCCGGAGGCGTTCACCCACTGCGGGCAGGCCCTCCGCCTGCACCGCGACACCGGCGACCGGCACGGCGAGGCCGAGGCGATCGCGCAGATCGGCATCGTCCACTGGCGCCTGGGTCGCTACCGGGAGGCGCGCGAGCACCTGCTGCGCGCACTGGAGATCCGCCGCGAGATCGGCGACCAGCACGGCGAGGCCCACGACCTGGAGCACCTGTCGGTGGTCATGCGCCGGCTCGGCCGTCCGCAGGAGGCGTTCGTGCTCGGCCTGGAGGCCCTCGACCTGTGGCACGGGCTCGGCGCGCAGAGCGGCCTGGCCGGCACCCTCGGCAGCCTCGCCCGCACCTACCTGCGCCTCGGCCTGCCCGAGGACGCCGAGCGCGCCGCCGCGCAGGCGCTGCGGATCCGGCGGGCCGTCGGCGACTGGTACGGGATGGGCGTCGGCATGGACACCTTCGCCGCCGTCCTGCGCCGCAGCGGCCGCCCGCACGAGGCGCTGGAGATGGAGCTGGAGGCGCTCCGCGTCCTCGGCGAGGTCGGCGACCGGCACAGCGAGGCCACCGCGCTGGTGCACCTCGCCTCCGTCCACCTGGACCTCGGCGCCGCCGCCGAGGCCGGCGCGGCGGGCGCGCGCCCCCTGCGCGCGGCGACCGAGGTCGGCGACGCCCGCGAGCAGGCGTACGCCCTGCACACCATGGCCCGCGCGTGCCTGCTGCTCGGCGAGCACGCGCGTGCCTGCGAGCATTTCGAGGCCGAGATCGCGATCCGCCGCGACATGGACGATCATGGTGGGCGGCGGGCCGCGCTGGAACTGCTCGGGCGGTCCCGGGCGGCGCTCGGCGACCGGGCCGGCGCGGCCGACTGCGCCCGGCGCGTCCGGGCGCTGGACAAGTGGCTCGCCTCGGACAGGTCGCTCGACATGTGACGAACTACGCGGTCCATCGACGTACCGCCGCGTTCACTGGAGACGGGGCGCCCCGTGCGGCGCGGCCACGCGCCTTCAGGGGCCCCGCCCGGTCCGCGAGGAGGCGTGATGGGACCCACCCCGTTCTGGGACGAGCTGCCGCAGGCGGCGCGGGACGCGCTGCGGCGGGCGGGCGCGCCCGCCGTGATCCGCCCCGGGGCGTTCCTGACCCGCGAGCACACCCGGGCGTCGCAGGTGTTCGTGCTGCGCGCCGGAGCGGTCAAGGTGTGGGTGAACCGGGACGGCGAGATCGCGATCCTCGACGTCCTCGGGCCCGGCGACCTCGTCGGGGAACTGGAGGCGGCCGACGGCGGCGTCCGGCACGCCAACGTCGAGGCGCTCACCCGGGTCGAGGCGCTCGTGCTGCCCGCCGACCGGTTCCGGGGCGTGCTGGACGCCCATCCGGGATCGGCGTGGGCGGTCGCCGCCGTCCTGGCCGGACGGCTCCGCGACGCCAACGAACTGCGCATCGCGCACTTCCCCGACGACGCCGGACGCCGGCTGGCGAGCCGGCTGCTGCGGCTGGCGGCCCGGTTCGGGACGCCGCTGAAGGCGGAGGGCGCCGGCGACGACGCCGTCCAGGTCGAGGTGCCCGTCACCCAGCAGGACCTCGGCCGGTGGGCCGGGATGGGGCGGCGCAAGGTCGCGCAACTCCTCGCCGCCGACCCGCTGGGCGGCGCCCTCGCCGTCGCCCGCGGCACGATCGTCGTCCGCTCGATGGCCGCGCTGCGCCGCCTCGCGGACGGCGACGACCCCGGCTAGCCCGGAGCTAGAAGCCGGACGGATTGTGCGGCCACGGCGGCGGGACCGGCACCGGGCCGTCGGGGCGCGCCGTCACGCCCGCGCCGTCCGTGCGGCCGCTCAGCCATCCGAGCAGCGCCCGCCCGGATCCGGACGCCTCCGGCCCGCCCGCCGTCCACCCGAGGTCGGCGGACTCCCCGGAGTCGGTCGCGGTGATCCGGTACCCGGCCGGCTCGCCGCGCAGGTCACCGGGCAGGGCCGCCAGGTCGGTGAGCGTGCTGGTCAGCGCCCACCGCACGTACGGCTCGGGCCAGTCGGCCGGCCCGTACCCGGCGGCGAGGTCGACATGGTGCGCCTCCACCTCGTGCCAGCGGCGCAGCACCGTGTACCAGGCCGGGTGCGGCCACCCGGTCATCGCCGTGACCGGAGCGTTCCAGGCGTCGTCCGGCATCGCCCGGACCTGCTCGGCGAACCGAGCCGCCGTGGCGCGCACGTCCGCGGCCAGCTCGGCGGCCCCGCGTCCCGCGCCCGCCTCGATGTCGGCGTTGCGCCGCTCCAGGCTCGGGTACTGCGGGATGGGCACGCCCGTCCGCGCGGACTCCAGCAGGTTCCACAGCGAGTCGGCGTTGCGGGCGACATGCGTCGCGACGTGCCCGCGGGACCAGCCGGGCAGCGCCGACGGCGCCCGCAGTTCCGGCCCGGTCAGCTTGGCGACGGCCACCGCCACCCGCTCCGCGCCCGCGTCCACCTCGTCGATCGCCAGCCGCCAGGTCTCCACCGGAGCCCCCCAGATCACTCGTCGGAGGCTCCATCCTGACGCAGCCGCCCCGCCCGCGCCAGACGGCCCGCGGCCACCGCGCCGCGCGTTTCCCCTTACCTCCGGTCCCGTTCCGCTCCACAATGTGGATCATGGAACATCCGATCTGCGTCACCTGCGGCGTCCAGTACGGCGAGCCCCGTCCCGACTGCCCGATCTGCGAGGACGAGCGCCAGTACGTCGGCTGGGCCGGCCAGCGCTGGACGACCCTGGAGGAACTGCGCGCCGCCGGGCACCGCGGCCATGTCGAGGAGGAGGGCCTGGACGTCGTCGGCATCGGCACCGAGCCGTCCATCGCCATCGGCCAGCGCGCCCTGCTGCTGCGCGCCCCGTCGGGCAACGTCCTGTGGGACATGGTCACCCACATCGACGACGAGCTGATCCGCCAGGTCGACGACCTGGGCGGCATCACCGCGATCGCGATCAGCCACCCGCACTACTACGGCTCGATGATCGAGTGGGCGCACGCGTTCGACGCGCCCGTCTACATCCACGAGGCCGACCGCCGCTGGGTCGCCCGCCCCGACGACGCGGTCGTCTTCTGGGAGGGCGACACCCGCGAGATCGCCGACGGCCTCACGCTGATCAACGCGGGCGTGCACTTCGACGGCGGCCAGGTCCTGCACTGGCGGGACGCCCGCGCGCTGTTCTCCGGCGACATCGTCCAGGTCGCCAACGACCGGGACTGGGTCAGCTTCATGTACAGCTACCCGAACTTCATCCCGGAGCGCCCGCGCACCATCCGGCGCGCGCTGCGGCTGCTGGAGCCCTACGAGTTCGACCGCGTGTACGGCGCCTGGTGGCAGAAGATCGTCTACACCGACGGCAAGGACGCCGTGCGCCGCTCCGCCGACCGCTACCTGGCCCGCGCGCTGGACGACGAGTAGCTCACCCCGCGAGCGACTCGCTGATGGCCGCGCGGTCCTGGTACTCGCGCCAGTGCACGACGCGCCCGTCCCGGGCCCGCAGCACCACCGCGAAGTTCGCCGACGCCCGCCTCCCGCCGGCGGGCATCGACGCCACCATCACGTACTCCGCGACGATCACCTCGGGGTCGGCGGTCTCGTGGATCACCACGTCCCGGAACTCCTCGAAGACGACCGGCAGGGCCTCGCGCCCCTCCCGGAGCCGGGCCGCGATCGCCGCGCGCCCTTCCATCCGCCGCGCGTGCCCGTCGGGCGCGAACGGCATCTCGATCACCACGTCCTCGGCCAGCATCTCCTCGTCCAGGCCGGGCTCGCCCGCCAAGGCGTTGCGCTGGAAGCGGGCGAACAGCTCCCGCGGCGTCTGCTCGGACATGCGTCATCTCCTTCGGAACGGACTAACATGAGTCTGAACTCACGTTAAAAATATGAGTCGCGACTCATCTTGTCAACGGACGGACGGATGACCCCGGACAAGCCCCTGCGCGCCGATGCCCGGCGCAACCGCGCCCGCATCCTGGCCGCCGCCGAGGAGGTGTTCACCGAGCATGGCGCCGCCGCCTCCACCGAGGAGGTCGCCGCCCGCGCAGGTGTGGCGATCGGCACCGTCTTCCGGCACTTCCCGACCAAGCGCGACCTGCTCGCGGCGATCATGAAGGAGCTGCGGCGGCGGCTGATCGAGCGCGCCGGCGCGCTGGTCGCGGACGGCGACCCCGCCACCGCCTTCTACGACTACTTCGGGTTCCTGGTCGAGAGCTCGGCGAACATCGGCCCGGTCATCGGGCTGCTCGCCGAGGAGGGCACCGAGATCGAGCCCGGCGACCAGATCATGGCCCTCGCCAACGCCTTCGGCGCCCTGCTGGAGGCCGCGCAGCGGGCCGGGACCGTCCGGCCCGACGCGCGCCTGGACGAGGTCATGGCGCTCGTCGCCGCCACCGGCCACGGCGCCGTCGCCGGCGCCTGGTCCGATGACCTGCGCCGTCGTACGGTCGCCCTGGTCACGGACGCCCTCCGCCCCCGGTGAGCGGGTTGTGGTGGCGGGCGGTGTTCGAACACGTGTACGGTGCGAGGGTGCCGTCGGGGCCGTCCGGGGACGGGCGGGGCGCGGCATGAAATGCGGCGGCGACGGCCGCTGTTATGGACTCGGGGGATTCTGTCGGACCCCCTGGTTAGCCTGGAGAGCGTTCTGTCTCTCCCCATCACCGCGCCCAGAAGAGGAACCGGAAGTACGCCGTGCATGACCGACTCATCGTGCGTGGAGCACGCGAGCACAACCTGAAGGACGTCTCGCTCGACCTGCCGCGGGACGCCATGATCGTGTTCACCGGTCTGTCGGGGTCCGGGAAGTCGAGCCTGGCGTTCGACACGATCTTCGCCGAGGGGCAGCGCCGGTACGTGGAGTCGCTGTCGGCGTACGCCCGCCAGTTCCTCGGGCAGATGGACAAGCCCGACGTCGACTTCATCGAGGGGCTGTCCCCGGCGGTGTCGATCGACCAGAAGTCGACCAGCAAGAACCCCCGGTCGACGGTCGGGACGATCACCGAGGTCTACGACTACCTGCGGCTGCTGTACGCCCGGATCGGGCACCCGCACTGTCCCGAGTGCGGGCGGCCGATCAGCCGGCAGGCGCCGCAGCAGATCGTCGACCGGGTGCTGGAGCTGGAGGCCGGCACCCGGTTCCAGGTGCTGGCGCCGGTGATCCGCGGCCGCAAGGGCGAGTACCTGGAGCTGTTCCGCGAGCTGCAGTCCAAGGGCTACTCGCGGGCCCTGGTCGACGGCGCGATGGTCCGCCTGGACGAGCCGCCGAAGCTGAAGAAGCAGGAGAAGCACGACATCTCCGTCGTGGTCGACCGGCTCTCGGTGAAGGACACCGCGCGGCAGCGGCTCGCCGACTCGGTGGAGACCGCGCTCGGCCTCGCGGGCGGGACGATCGTCCTCGACTTCGTCGACCTGCCCGAGGACGACGAGAACCGCACCCGGATGTACTCCGAGCACCTGTACTGCCCGTACGACGACCTGTCGTTCGAGGAGCTGGAGCCGCGGTCGTTCTCGTTCAACTCGCCCTACGGCGCCTGCCCCGACTGCACCGGTCTCGGCACCCGCATGGAGGTCGACCCGGAGCTGGTCGTCCCGGACGGTGAGCCGACCCTCGGCGAGGGCGCCATCCAGCCGTGGTCGGGCGGGCACGTGAGCGACTACTTCCTGCGCCTGCTGTCCGCGCTGGGCGACGCCATGGGCTTCGACCTGAACACCCCGTGGGAGAAGCTGCCCGCCAAGGCGCGCAAGGCGATCCTCAACGGGCACGAGACGCAGGTCCACGTCCGCTACAAGAACCGGTACGGCCGGACGAGGTCGTACTACACCGCCTACGAGGGCGTGATCCCCTACATCCAGCGGCGGCATGCCGAGTCCGAGAGCGACTCCAGCCGGGAGCGGTTCGAGGGCTACATGCGGGAGATCCCGTGCCCGACCTGCGAGGGCGCCCGGCTCAAGCCGGTCGTGCTGGCGGTCACCATGGGCGGGATGTCGATCGCCGAGGTCGCCTCGATGCCGATCGGCGAGGCCGCGAAGTTCCTGCTGGCGATGGAGCTGAACGAGCGCGAGAAGCACATCGCCGAGCGGGTGCTGAAGGAGATCAACGCCCGGCTCGGGTTCCTGCTCGACGTCGGGCTCGACTACCTCACGCTCGACCGCGCGTCCGCGACGCTGGCGGGCGGCGAGGCGCAGCGCATCCGGCTGGCCACGCAGATCGGGTCCGGCCTGGTCGGCGTGCTGTACGTGCTGGACGAGCCGTCGATCGGCCTGCACCAGCGCGACAACCACCGGCTGCTGGAGACGCTCGTCCGGCTGCGCGACATGGGCAACACGCTGATCGTCGTGGAGCACGACGAGGACACCATCGCCGCCGCCGACTGGGTGGTCGACATCGGCCCGCGCGCCGGCGAGCACGGCGGCGAGATCGTGGTGTCCGGCACGGTCGACGAGCTGCTCAGGTCGGAGCGCTCGCTGACCGGCGCGTACCTGTCGGGGCGCCGGGAGATCGCCGTCCCGGAGATCCGCCGCCCGCGCGCCAGGGGCCGCGAGGTCACGGTGAAGGGCGCCCAGCAGAACAACCTGCGGGGCGTCGACGTGGCGTTCCCACTCGGTGTGCTCACCGCGGTGACGGGCGTGTCCGGCTCCGGCAAGTCGACGCTGGTCAACGACATCCTGTACAACTCGCTGGCCAAGCAGCTGAACGGGGCGAAGACCGTCCCCGGCAAGCATAAGCGGGTCAACGGCGTCGACCAGCTCGACAAGGTCGTGCACGTCGACCAGTCGCCGATCGGGCGCACGCCGCGCTCCAACCCGGCGACCTACACCGGCGTGTTCGACCACATCCGCAAGCTGTTCGCGCAGACCACCGAGGCGAAGGTGCGCGGTTACCAGCCGGGCCGGTTCTCCTTCAACGTCAAGGGCGGTCGCTGCGAGAACTGCTCCGGCGACGGCACCATCAAGATCGAGATGAACTTCCTGCCGGACGTCTACGTCCCGTGCGAGGTGTGCCACGGCGCCCGGTACAACCGGGAGACCCTCGAGGTCCACTACAAGGGCAAGACGATCTCCGAGGTGCTCGACATGCCGATCGAGGAGGCCACCGCCTTCTTCGAGCCGATCAAGGCGATCCACCGGCACCTGAACACCCTCAACGAGGTGGGCCTCGGCTACGTCCGGCTCGGCCAGCCCGCGCCGACGCTGTCGGGCGGCGAGGCGCAGCGCGTCAAGCTGGCCTCCGAGCTGCAGAAGCGCTCCACCGGCCGGACGATCTACGTGCTGGACGAGCCGACCACCGGCCTGCACTTCGAGGACATCCGCAAGCTCCTCGGCGTGCTGAACGGCCTGGTCGACAAGGGCAACACGGTGATCGTGATCGAGCACAACCTCGATGTGATCAAGACCGCGGACTGGATCATCGACATGGGCCCCGAGGGCGGCTCGCGCGGCGGCACCGTCGTCGCCACCGGCACCCCGGAGGACGTGGCGAAGGTGGAGGGCAGCCACACCGGCCAGTTCCTCGCCAAGATCGTCGGCTGACGCGCGGCGCCGGGCCCGGCGCCCGCCGAACCGCCCCGCACCGAACCGCCGCCCCGCCCCCTTTGAACCATGGGGCGGGGCGCGCGCGTGCCAAGGGTGGGGCCCACACCCCGATGCCCCGTCCGGTCAAGGGGGCGGGGCATCCGGGGCCGTCCCGGCGGGCGGGGTGTCCGGGGCCGTCCCGGAGGCAGGGCGTTCCGGCCGCGGCCGGCGGGGATCCGCGGCCGGGACGACCGCCGCCCGGTGGGTCGGTGCGGGGTGCGGCGGGCCGTCCAGGATCATGGGGGCATGACCAACGAAGTGACGCCCGGAGCCCCGCGCGACGACGCGGGGTCCGCCGGGACGGGTGGGCTCGCCCGCCGGACGGTGCTGTGCGGCGCAGGCGCCGCGGGCGCGGCGCTGCTCGCGGCGGGGTGCGCGACGAACCAGAACAAGGAGCCGAAGGACCTCAGCGGCAAGCAGGTGGCGAAGACCTCCGACATCCCGGTGGGCGGCGGCAAGACCTTCGCCGACAGCAAGGTCGTCGTGACCCAGCCGCAGCAGGGCGCGTTCAAGGTGTTCACCGCGATCTGCACGCACCAGGGCTGCGTGGTCGACCGGGTCTCCAACGGGGTGATCAAGTGCCCGTGCCACGGCAGCGAGTTCAAGATCGCCGATGGCTCCGTGGCGAAGGGCCCGGCGTCCAAGCCGCTCAAGGAGTACCCCGCGCAGGTGAAGAACGGCGGGATCGTGATCAACTGATCGCGAAGATCGGCCTTTTTGGTTCGGATTTGAACCGATGCCGCCTCCGCTCCGTACTCCCCGGTGACGCAAGGGAGTTCAGGAACCGAGTTCAGCGAAGGGCGGAGACGATGCCACAGGAGTCCGAGACGCGGGCGGACGCGACCGAGCACCCGGCCGGGGAGTCCCCGGCCGGCGCGCCCCCCGCCGGCCGCGCCCGGGGGCGACGCGGCGCCCCGGGGCGGGACGGACGGGACCCGCCGCGGCCTGCTCATCGGGGCCGGGCTCGCGGGCGTCGCCGGGCTGGCGGCTGCGTGCGGCGGATCGTCCGACGACGGCGGCAGCGGCGACGGCGGCGGTGGCGACGGCGGCGGTGGCGGCGGGGGCGGCGCCGGCGCGGTGCTCGCCTCCGCCGGCGACATCCCGGTGGGCGGCGGCAAGGTCTTCGAGTCGGAGAAGGTCGTGGTGACCCAGCCGGCCCAGGGCGAGTTCAAGGCCTTCTCGGCGACCTGCACCCATCGCGGCTGCACCGTCGGGTCGGTGTCGGGCGGGACGATCAACTGCCCCTGCCACGGCAGCAAGTTCAAGATCTCGGACGGGTCGGTGGCGCACCCGCCGGCCGACAAGCCGTTGGCGGAGAAGAAGATCAGCGTGCAGGGCGGGAAGATCAGCCTCGTCTGAACGACCCGGCGCCGGACCCGGCCCGCTCCGGGCCGCCGCCGTTCTCGGCGGGGGCCCGGACGTGGTCGTCGACCTCGCCGCCCCGCATCTCGCGCCGCCGCGCGACGGGGTCGGCCGCGGTGACGCCGGCGTCCCCGTCGTCCGGGCCGGAGCGGGTGCCGGTCCCGTCGTCCTCCAGCCCGCCGGCGTCGGTGCGGAACCGGGGGAGCGCCTCCGGGTGGTGCTCGCGGATGTAGGCGATGAGGTGCTCGCGCACGTCGCAGCGCAGGTCCCAGGCGCTCGCCGAGTCGGCGGCGCTCATCAGCGCGCGCATCGTGACCAGGCCGTTCGGCCGGACGTCCACGGCCTGCAGCACCCACTCGCGCCGGTCCCACAGCGGGTTCTCCTGCAGCATCGCGTACAGCTCGGTGCGCAGCTCCTCGATCGGGACGGTCCAGTCGACGTGCAGCTCCACCGAGCCGACCACCCGGCTGCTGTGCCGGGTCCAGTTCTCGAACGGCTGCTCGGTGAAGTAGGAGACGGGCAGGATGAGCCGCCGGTCGTCCCAGAGCCGGACCACGACGTAGGACAGGGTCAGCTCCTCGACGCGCCCCCACTGGCTCTGGACGACCACCACGTCGTCCAGCCGCAGCGCGTCGCTGAACGCGATCTGCAGGCCGGCCAGCAGGTTGCCCAGCGTGGGGCGGGCCGCGATGCCGACGACCAGCCCGGCGACCCCGGCCGAGGCCAGCACGCCCGCGCCGACCGCCCGCACGGCCGGGAACGTGAACAGCGCGGCGCCGACCGCGAGTATGACGATCACCATGGCGGCGATGCGGCGCAGCAGCATCATCTGGGTGCGGGCGCGCCTGGCCCGCCGGTTGCGCTCGCCCTCGATCCGCATCAGCCGGGCGAGCGGCGGGTCGGTGAGCGCGTAGGTGATGCGCAGCACCAGCCACGTGGTGACGCCGATCACCGCGATGTGCAGCAGGTGCCCGACGAGCCCGCCGGCGTGCTCGCTCATGTGCCCGTACGGCATGGCGGTGCTCGCGCTGACGACCGCGGCGAACGCGAACGCCGGGGCGGCGCAGCGCCGGGCGACCCGTCCGACGCTGGGCCAGTGCCGCGCCAGCCGGCCGGCCAGCAGCCGCCGGCCTCCTTCCACGATGACGACGGAAACGCCGATGACGACGGCGAGCGTGATCCAGGCCCACAGCGCGGACACCTGCGGTACGACCCCCTCCGAGTGTGCGAAAAATCCGACCGAACCTCCCTTTCCACTCCCATTACGAAAATCCACACATGTCAGGGAGATCTCCATCACCCCAGGCCAGCGGCCACGGCAGCGCCGCGTGTCGGTGGCGCCCACTAGGCTTCAGGACGTGGCAGATCCGGCGACCTACCGACCCGCACCGGGCTCCATTCCGGAATCCCCCGGGGTGTATCGATTCCGCGACGAGCACGGCCGGGTCATCTACGTGGGCAAGGCGAAGAGCCTGCGTTCCCGGCTGAACTCCTACTTCGCCGACTTCTCCGCGCTGCACCCGCGCACGCAGACGATGGTGCAGACCGCGGCCCGCGTCGACTGGACCGTCGTCGGCACCGAGGTCGAGGCCCTCCAGCTGGAGTACTCCTGGATCAAGGAGTTCGACCCCCGGTTCAACGTCCGCTACCGCGACGACAAGTCCTATCCGTATCTGGCGGTCACCCTCAACGAGGAGTTCCCGAGGGTGATGGTGATGCGGGGCGCGAAACGCAAGGGCGTGCGCTACTTCGGGCCGTACTCCCACGCATGGGCGATCCGGGAGACGGTCGACCAGCTGCTGCGCGTGTTCCCCGTCCGCACCTGCAGCGCCGGGGTGTTCAAGCGCCAGCGCCAGCTCGACCGGCCCTGCCTGCTCGGCTACATCGGCAAGTGCTCGGCGCCGTGCGTCTCGCGCGTCTCGCCGGACGAGCACCGCCTGCTCGCCGAGGACTTCTGCGACTTCATGGCGGGCAACACCTCCCGGTTCACCAAGCGCCTCGAACGCGACATGCGCGAGGCCGCCGCGTCCCAGGAGTACGAGCGCGCCGCCCGGCTCCGCGACGACATCCGCGCGCTGGAGCGGGCCCTGGAGAAGCAGGCGGTCGTCTTCGCCGACTCCATCGACTGCGACGTGATCGCCTTCGCCGAGGACGAGCTGGAGGCCGCCGTCCAGGTCTTCTACGTGCGCGGCGGCCGGATCCGCGGCCAGCGCGGCTGGGTGGTCGACAAGGTCGAGGAGGTCACCACGGCCGACCTGGTCGAGAACTTCCTGATCCAGATCTACGGCGAGAGCGAGTCGGTGCCCCGCGAGGTGCTCGTCCCGGCGCTGCCGCCGGACGCCGAGGCGATGACCGAGCTGCTCGCCGAGCAGCGCGGCGGGCCCGTCCACCTGCGCGTCCCGCAGCGCGGCGACAAGAAGACGCTGCTGGAGACGGTCGCGCGCAACGCCCACGAGGCGCTCAAGCAGCACAAGACGCGCCGCGCGTCCGACCTCACCACCCGCAGCCGCGCGCTGCAGGAGATCCAGGAGGCCCTGGAGCTGGACGAGGCGCCGCTGCGGATCGAGTGCTACGACGTGTCGAACCTGCAGGCCACCAACGTGGTGGCGTCCATGGTCGTCTTCGAGGACGGGCTGGTCCGCAAGAGCGAGTACCGCCGGTTCACGATCAAGGCGGTCGAGGGGCAGGACGACGTCCGCTCCATCCACGAGGTGATCAACCGCCGGTTCAAGCGCTACCTCGCCGAGAGCGAGAAGATGGGCGAGCTGGACACGCTCGGCGATCCGGAGGACGGCACTGAGGAGGGCGCGCACCAGCCGATCGACCCCGAGACGGGCCGGCCGCGCAAGTTCGCCTACCCGCCGCAGCTGGTGATCGTCGACGGCGGCCCGCCGCAGGTCGCGGCGGCGCAGCGGGCGCTGGACGAGCTGGGCGTCGACGACATCGCCGTCTGCGGGATCGCCAAGCGGCTGGAGGAGCTGTGGCTGCCGGGCGAGGACGACCCGGTGATCCTGCCGCGCAACAGCGAGGGCATGTTCCTGGTCCAGCGGGTCCGCGACGAGGCGCACCGCTTCGCCATCACCTTCCACCGGCAGCGGCGTTCCAAGGCCATGACGGTGAGCGAACTCGATAGTGTGCCGGGTCTGGGCCCGTCGCGGCGCGCGGCGCTGCTGAAGCACTTCGGCTCGGTGAAGCGGCTGAAGGAGGCGACGCCCGAGCAGGTCGCGGAGGTCCCCGGCATCGGGCCGCGCAGCGCGGAGGGCATCGTCGCGGCGCTGCACGGCGCGTTCGTGCCGGCACGCGGCACGGGCGGCGCCGACGGCGGGGAGCGCGGGGCCCGCGGGGAAGGCGCGGCCCAGGGGAACGGGGCCGGCGGGGAGCACAGGGCCGGCGGGGAACACGAGGCCGACGGGGAACACAGGGGGAAGAAGACATGACCAGCGAGTCGAAGATTCCGGACATCGTGATCGTCACCGGGATGTCGGGGGCGGGCCGCAGCACCGCGGCCAAGTCCCTGGAGGACCTCGACTGGTACGTGGTCGACAACCTCCCGCCCGGGCTGCTGGCCACCATGGCCGACCTCGGCGGCCGGGTGAAGGACGCGGTGCCGCGCATCGCCGTCGTGGTCGACGTGCGCAGCCGCGCGTTCACCGACGACCTGCACTCCTCGATCGCCGAGCTGGAGGCGCGCGGCGTCCACCCCCGCGTGGTGTTCCTGGAGGCCAGCGACGCCGACCTGGTGCGCCGCTTCGAGAGCGTCCGCCGCCCGCACCCGCTGCAGGGCGACGGCCGGGTCGTGGACGGCATCGCCCGCGAGCGCGAGCTGGTCCGGGAGGTCCGCGCCGAGGCCGACCTGGTGATCGACACCAGCGGGCTCAACGTGCACGAGCTGCGCAACAAGATCATCGGCTTCTTCGGCAACGACACCGGCGAGTCCAGCCTGCGCGCCACCGTCGTGTCGTTCGGCTACAAGTACGGGCTGCCCGTCGACGCCGACCTCGTCGTCGACTGCCGGTTCCTGCCGAACCCGCACTGGGTGCCGGAACTGCGGCCCAAGACCGGTCGCGACGCCGCCGTCCGCGACTACGTGCTCGGCCAGCACGGCGCCAAGGAGTTCCTCGACGCCTACGCCGAGGTGCTGCGGCTGCTCGCCGACGGGTACGAGCGCGAGGGCAAGCACTACGTCACGCTCGCCGTGGGATGTACCGGCGGCAAACACCGTAGTGTGGCCATGGCGGAACAGATCGCCGCCCGGCTGCGGGACGAGGGCATCGAGGTGCAGGTCGCCCATCGTGACCTCGGCCGCGAGTGAGACCCGCCGCACCGCCGGGTCCCGGACGGAGAGAGAAACGAACCCGGTGAAGCCTCCCGGCCCGAAGGTCGTCGCGCTCGGCGGCGGCCACGGTCTGTACGCCTCGCTGTCGGCGCTGCGGCGCGTCACCGACCGGCTCACCGCCGTCGTCACCGTCGCCGACGACGGCGGCTCCAGCGGCCGGCTCCGCCGCGAGCTCGGCGTGCTGCCGCCCGGCGACCTGCGGATGGCGCTCGCCGCGCTGTGCGGCGACGACGAGTGGGGCCAGACCTGGCGGGACGTCGTCCAGCACCGGTTCCGCAGCGAGGGCGACCTGCAGGGGCACGCGGTCGGCAACCTACTGATCGTCGCGCTCTGGGAGCTGCTCGGCGGCGACGGCGACGGCGACAACACCGGCCCGGGCGGCCCCGGCTCGACCGTCGCGGGCCTCGACTGGGTCGGCCGGCTGCTCGGCGCGCACGGCCGCGTGCTGCCGATGGCCGCCGTCCCGATGGACATCGTCGCCGAGGTGCGCGGCGCCGACCCGGCCCGCCCCGGCGAGATCACGCACGTCAAGGGGCAGGTCGCGTGCGCCAGCACGCCCGGGTCCGTGCTCGGCGTCTCGCTCGTCCCGGCCGACCCGCCGGCCTGCCCGGAGGCGCTCGCCGCCGTCGAGGACGCCGACTGGGTCGTGTTCGGCCCCGGGTCCTGGTTCACCAGCGTCCTGCCGCACCTGAAGGTCCCCGCGCTCGCCCGCGCGCTCACCTCGACCCGCGCCCGCCGCGCCGTCGCGCTGAACCTCGCGCCGCAGCCCGGCGAGACCGACGACTTCTCCCCGCAGACCCACCTGGAGGTCCTCCAGGCGCACGCCCCCGACCTGCGGGTCGACGTCGTCCTCGCCGACGCGGGCGTGGTCGACGACCCGGACGCGCTCGACAAGGCCGTCCAGCGGCTCGGCGGCCGCCTCGTCCTCGCCCAGGTCGCCGCCGACGACGGCTCGCCGCGTCATGAACCCGCCCGCCTGGCCCAAGCCTTCGTACAGATATTCAGTGACTGACGACCCGGCGGGCCGCGATCGGCCAGACTGCTGGAAGTCCGATAGGGGGAGGGTTCATCTATGGCGATGACCGGTCTGGTCAAGGACGAGCTGAGCAGGCTCACGGTCATGAAGCCGTGCTGCCGAAAGGCGGAGGTCTCGACGCTGCTGCGCTTCGCGGGGGGTCTGCACCTGGTCGGCGGGCGCATCGTGATCGAGGCGGAGATCGACACCAACGTGGCGGCGCGGCGCCTCATCAAGGACATCTCGGAGGTGTTCGGGCACACCTCCGAGGTCGTCGTGCTCGCGCCGAGCGGCCTGCGCAAGGGCAACCGCTACGTCGTCCGCGTGTTCCGGGACGGCGAGTCCCTCGCCCGCCAGACCGGCCTCATCGACAACAACGGGCGCCCCGTCCGCGGCCTGCCCCGGCACGTCGTCGCCGGCGCCGCCTGCGACGCCGAGTCCGCCTGGCGCGGCGCGTTCCTCGCGCACGGCTCGCTCACCGAGCCCGGCCGGTCGATGTCGCTGGAGGTGACCTGCCCCGGCCCCGAGGCCGCGCTCGCGCTCGTCGGCGCCGCCCGCCGCCTGAAGATCCACGCCAAGGCCCGCGAGGTCCGCGGCGTCGACCGCGTCGTCGTCCGCGACGGCGACGCCATCAGCGCCCTGCTCACCCGGCTCGGCGCGCACGGCGCCGTCCTCGCCTGGGAGGAGCGCCGGATGCGCCGCGAGGTCCGCGCCACCGCGAACCGCCTCGCCAACTTCGACGACGCGAACCTGCGCCGCTCCGCCCGCGCCGCGGTCGCCGCCGGCGCCCGGGTCGCCCGCGCCCTGGAGATCCTCGGCGACGACGCCCCCGACCACCTCGTCAACGCCGGCCGGCTCCGCCTGGAGCACAAGCAGGCCTCGCTGGAGGAGCTCGGCCAGCTCGCCGACCCGCCCCTCACCAAGGACGCCATCGCCGGCCGTATAAGGCGTCTGCTCGCCATGGCCGACAAGCGCGCCGGCGACCAGGGCGTCCCCGGTACCGAGGCCAACCTCACGGCGGACATGCTGGCGCCCTAGCCGGCCGGGGTCAGCGCAGGCGGCGGAGCGTGCCGTCCGGGGTCGCCTCGAAGATGAGGGTGCGGCGGGAGAACGCCGCCTCGACGCGGACGCCGCCGTCCGGCAGGGCCCGGGTGCGGACGCTCGGACGTTCCGCGCCGCGGACGGGGGCGATGAGCGTCAGCATCCGCACGTGCGGGCCCTGCGCGGGGAAGGAGACGACCGGCGCGGGGACGGTCGTGCGCTCGGACGGGGCGATCCAGCCCTGCGGCGGGCTCAGCGAGCCCCGGACGACCTGCGCGGGCTGCGATGCCGCCGTGACCGGCAGCGGGATCCGCAGGAAGTGGACGCGGAGCCGTCCCGCGGTGGCGACGGCGCCCGTCCCGTCGGGGACGGCGGTGAACGCGGCGGGCAGGTGCCAGAGCTGCTCGACGGGACGGCTCGCGGCCGGGTCCGGCGCGGCGGAGTCGACGGAGTCCAGCACCGCCAGGGCGTCGGGATCGGACGCGGCGAGGACCGAGCGGGACCGGGACGCCCCGGTGAAGGCGGTGTCGGATAACCGGAACGTGTCGGCGCCGCGCCGGAAGTGGTGCTCGGTCAGCGCCGTCGTGGTGTCCTCGCGGAACGGCACGCCCCGCACCACGAGCGTGCTGTGCGCCGCGGGGGAGGCCAGCCACGCGCGCCAGGCCTTGTCGCTGTAGCCGATGTGGCCGCTCGGGACGAGGATGTCCCGGCCGAGCGCATGGAAGGTCAGCTCCATGTGGTCGTTCTGCCCGTGCGCGTACCGGCCGGGGCCGAACCGGGCCGTGTAGGACATCTCGTCGGTGTAGGCGCGCGCCCCGTCGCCCCACCCCGAGCGGCCCATCACGTATCCGGCCTTGTAGACGCGGGCCCGGTCGGCCGGGCGGGTGCCCTTCCTGCCTTGCGTCGCGATGTATTCGAGCGGGCCGTCGCCCGGGGAGGAGATGCCGGACGCCTTGCCCGCGTAGGACTCGCCGATCTGCAGCAGGTCGCCGCCGGGGGTGGTCTGGAAGGCGATGAACTCGTCCATCAGCGCGAGCCGCCGGGCGATCGCGGCGGGCGCGGGCCGGCCGCATCCGCGCATCACCCGGAGCGCGAGCCGCCACCGGCCCCGGTTGTAGACGGCGTAGTGCGCCGACTGCTCGTTGCCGGCGCCCTCGGCGTCGACGGCCGGGAGAGCACCGCCGGGCGGCTCGAACATCGCGCCGAGGAGCCGGTTCCGGCCGAGGCCGGCGAGGTCCTCGCGGCCGATGGCGCAGCCGGCCGCCATGAGGATCATCGACTCGTCGGTGCCGTGGTTCCAGGGGCCGGAGTAGTGCTCGGGGCGCGCGAGCCACTTCGCGTGCTCGGCGATCGCGTCGTCGAGCCACCGGCCGGTCGCGTACTTGCGCAGGCAGACGAGGGTGGCGAGGCGGAACTTGGTGCCCTCGGCGATCGCCTTGCGGCGGTCCTCGCCGAACCGCCCGGGATGGTCGTTGCCGGCGAGCCAGTCGCGCGCGATGCCCGTGGCGGTGTCCAGGGCAGCGCGGTCGCCCGTCCGCGCGTACGTACCGATGAGGCCGCCGAGCCATTCGAGGGAGTGGAACCAGAGCTGCCAGGTCCGGTTGTCGTAGGGGTCGAGGCCCCAGTCGACGTCGGTGCCGGCGGCGACGCGGACCGGGGCGGCGCCGGGGACCCGGAAGCGTCCCGCGCGGACCTCCGCCGCCGGGTTGAGCGCATCCAGGCCGTTGAAGCCGACGCAGGTCCCCTTGTACGGCGCGTTCCGCGTCGGCCCGGGCGCGGGCGTCGCAGGGGCGGAGGAGGGCCCGCAGCCGGCGAGCAGCGACAGCAGCAGGGCGGCGCTCCCCGCGCCATGGAGTCTTCCCCGAGATCGTATGAGCACGTCTCAGAGACACACGACGGCCCCGTCCGGCCGACGGCGTGTGGTGAAGAGCGGGTGAACGTCCGGCGGCGAAACGGAACGGAGGCCGTCCGGTGTCATCGGCTTCGCCGCTCGGGTGTCTTAACGGCGTGATCCTCGTCGAAAATGTGGCCGCCCACGAGCCGGGGCCGCTCTCTCCGCAGATGCTGGAGGAGCTGTTCGCCGCGCACTACCCGTGGCTCGTGGGGCTGGCCGGGCTGCTGGGCGCGGACGACCCGGAGGACGTGGCGCAGGAGGCGTTCGCGCGGCTGCACGGCCGCGCACGGGCGCTGCGCCGCCCGGAGACCGCACCGGCCTACCTGCGCGCCACCGTCTGCAATCTCGCCCGCAACCGGCGCAGGCACCTGCGCCTGGCCCGGCTCCGCCAGCCGCCGCCGCCCGAGCCGGTCGCCGCCGCCGAGCTCGTCGTGCTCGACCGGGAGGAGCACCGCGAGCTGGCGGGCGCGCTGGACCGGCTGTCGCGCCGCCAGCGCGAGGCGCTCGTCCTGCGGTACTGGCTCGACCTGGCCGACCACGAGGTGGCCGACGCCATGGGCGTCTCGCCCGGCTCGGCCAAGACCCACATCCGGCGCGGCCTCGCCGCGCTGCAGCGCGCCCTGGGAGGTGCATCGGAATGACGGAGATCGAGGACGTCCTGCGGGACGTGCTGCGCGCCCGGGCGGAGGCGTTCCCGGCGGCACCGGACGCGTGGACCCGGGTGCGGGAACGCGCCCGGGTGAGGCGCAGGCGGCGCCGCCTGCTCGTGCCCGCGGCGGCGAGCGCGGCGACGGTCGCCGCGGCGGA
>NZ_BAAAMR010000083.1:0-42715 GCF_039529375.1 Actinomadura napierensis | reverse complement strand
ACGAAGCCTTCATGACCCTCGCCGCAGCCATCATCTGCTGGCGACGCCTCGTCCGCTGATTCTGTTAGGACCTCTAACAGCGGGGTTGGATGATCTTGGACGGGTGTGGACTCGCGGGAGGGGGCCGCGCTGGTCAGCGGACCCTTGGGGACTTCCCTGGACGGGCCTGATCTTGCTACGGATCAGATGAGCGCTGCATAACCGGATGCTTTCCGATAGAACCCAGTCCAGAATGCCCGTGTGCATGAGTTCGTAGTACTGCCCAGAGACCCCGTCACTCGTGGCATATGCTACGGAGTCGATGAGGAAGGATATCCCCGTCTCGTCACTCAGGTCATGCTTCGGGATGTGATGGCGGCATGGCCAGTGACACCCGAGACCCCAAGCAACGTGCGCAACCTGCTCCGCAAGAGCCAGGTTGCTGCACTCTGTGGTCTGATCAGTCGTGAGTTGCTGACTGACGGCGTCTTGTCGTCGCTGCACGCTGTAGAAGCCGCTATACGACAAAGGATCTTGGCGAGCGGGGGGTCTGACTCCAACGCGCACGGCCGGCCGCTGTCTTGGAGTGATCTTTTCCAGCGTGCGATCTCGCTTGGCCTCATGGAGCGCGAACCCGACGAAGCCAAGCGTGATTTGATCGACTACGGCCGCGAGCTGCGCAACTCGTTGTCTCACCCGTCGGACGTCATGTACTTGCCCTACGGCGCAGCTCTGGGATTGATCGGGACCTCCCACCAGATAGTTGCGCGTCTCTTCCCTACGTCGTTCCCGGCCGCGAGCGACGAGGAGACGAGCAGGGCGAGATGATCGGCTCCCAGCCGCTCCCTACGCTTGCCCACCGGCTCCCGCAGCAACGAGTCGGGCAACACGAGGCGGCGCCTACAGCGGTTAGACGGCAGAGTTGACGGGCCGGAGCGTGACGGCAACGTTGACGGCAACGACGGCAACCACCCGACACCACGGGCGCACGTCAGACACCGTCTGACCTTGGTGGACGGGGTGGCGGCAGGGTGGTTGCTACTTCTGAAAAGCGGAAGGTCGGCGGTTCGACCCCGCCCCTGCCCACCTCAATGACCAGCCAAAAGGCCCGGAACCTCACAGGTTCCGGGCCTTTTGACGACAGCCCTGACGACAACGCCGTCTCACACCGGGCTTCCAGCGGCCCAACGGACGGCCGCACCTGACGAAGTCGTGATACTCGTCCGCAAGAACCCCCTGGTTGAGCCATCGCCCTGCAACGGCACCGAGTTCCCGCTCAGCAAGGGCGATCGTCTCTTCAGCGGATGCCGTCCCCCCAACGGTCTCGCCACCGTCCCCGTACTCGTCCTCAAAGGTCTGGGTTCAGCGTTCGTCGTCGTTGATCCTCGTGCGGACGTACGTGATGAGGTGGTCCGGACACGTGGCGATCGACTCACCGGTTGGGTAGACGATCGTGAACTCCGCATCACGCCCGCAGGCTCCAGTACCGCCTTGAGCGCACTTGCCCGCCCGGCTCTTCTCCGCCCTCAGAGTGAAGTGGTCGGCGCTCCACCTCTTGACTACGATCTCTGCCATCGCGCGCCCTTCAAAAGGTCCGCTGCTCCGAAGTTCACGGTAGTACGAAGCCGACTGAAGTGCGGAGAGCGTGGGAGGCGGCTGCCGTGCCGAATACCTGCCGAAGTTCGACGGTCGATCGGCATAGCTGCAGGTTGAGGCGGTTTGGCGGTAGGACTGTAAACCCGCTGACCTTGCCGCCCGAGTTGGCCAACCGGTGCTCGTTTCCCCATGCACTTGGCCAGGTGTTGCCAGGGCCTGAGCGTGGGCTTGGGGCCTGCTCTCAGAGAGGGGTTCGTGCTGATGAGTGCTGTGACCGTACGGAGCTGGTCAGGCTGATCGCGAATGCCTTATGCGCCACGCCGATCGAGCCCTTGCGGTTGGAGTACGGCCCTGAAGTCGATTACGACCTACTCTTCGAGGCCATGCTCGAAGCCATGGACTCCGTCGGCCTCCAGCCAGATGTGAGGACACGCTGGGATCCCACGAATCCAGCGTCGGCCACGTACCTGGAGATCGACGTTTGTGGTGAGACTGTGATCTCTGTCGAGGTCCGCGAGCTTGGACGACCTCCGATCCCTCGGAAGATCATCCGTGCCTACGAGCAGGCACACGGCATCTCCGACTCGGACTGAGAGGCCGTCCCGCCCCCGCAATCGCTGTACGGCACGAAAGTATCGCAACGATCCCTCACGGCGGCTCATGCGGGCTGACGGGAACAAGCGTCACGGGCTGGACCAGGGCGTGCCGGGCAGGGTGTGCCGCAGTGGTCCCCATCCGGGTGATCAGGAGGTAGCTTTCGCTGGGTGGACGAGGCGACGTTCAGCGGGCAGGTCTGGCGTGAAGGTGTGCGGCAGCGGTCCACCGCCGAGCAGGACCGGGACACCTTGGCCCGTCTCATCGAGTACGACGCCGACCCGTTCGAGGTTGAGCTGTACGAGCTGGCAGCCGGTCCACGCACGTTGTTCGTGGACCGCGCCCAGCGACGCCGAGCCGGGCAGCACGAGCGACACGTGCGGCGACTCAAAGCCTGAGGTCGACACCAACGAGGCTGATGACAGTCCTGACGACAACGGACCCACACTGGGCACCAACGGCGACCTTGAGGCACCGTCTACCTCGGCGAACGTTCCGCGAGCAGGGCGGTTGCCACTTCTGAAAAGCGGAAGGTCGGCGGTTCGACCCCGCCCCTGCCCACCTCGATGACCAGCCAAAACGCCCCGGAGTCAGACGGCACCGGGGCGTTTTTGACGACAACGGCCCCTCATGACGGCTGCCACGGGCCGAGCGGCCGGCCTCTCACGATGAAGTCCCTGTACTCGTAACCGAGCATCCCAAGGTCGACCCACCAGCGCGGATCGGCGCCCAACTCCCGCTCAGCCAGCATCAGCGCCTCCTCCGGAGTCGTGGCGGTACCTATCGTCCGGGCGCCTTCTCTGTTGGCGTCCTCCGGGTAGAAGGCGTCATCACTCGGATAGAGAAAGGCGCTGTGCCGGGCCAGATCCACCGTGTCTTCGACGGCCGTGCAGGTTACGTAGAGGACGCCGCTGCTGGTTGGGCTGATCACTGCGTACCTCACTCCTCGGCGCTCGCCTTCCTCAAAACCGCCGAGGAGTTGCTCTATCCCCCGCCCATGACGCAGAGCCCCCAGCGCAAGTGACATCGGCAGGTAGCGCATCCGCCGACCTTAGTGCGCTCCCATAGCAGGCCCAAACGGTTAACGGCCCGGACGCGCATCCGGGCCGTTAAGGAACAGCCGAGCGCACCCTTGGCTTGCGAAGGTAGGCCGCTTGCCGTCGAGGGGCGTGTGCGCGTAAATCTTCATCGTCACCTCGATCTCGCGGACGATTTTGGGCGCGATGTCGAGGTGCGGCAGCGGAGAGACGCAGGTGTGCTGCATGCCGTGGAAGTGCACCGACTCAATGCCGGCAGCGGCGCGGACGCGGCCCCAGAAACGGCGGGGGCCGTTCGGCTTCACGGGCATGCCGCGCCGGGACGGGAAGACGAGGCCTCAGTCCTCCCGTCGTCCCAGGCGTCCGCGCGTTCGGTCGTCTGCCTCACCGGTCCTCGTGCAGGTCAGCGGGCTCGTAGTGTCTCGACGACCGTGATGGCCTGGGGCAGCAAGTCGATGGGACAACCCCAGTAGTCATAAATGCCGCCGCGGGCGCGGTTGCTACCGCAGACAACAAATACGCCGGTCCCCAACTCAACTTTGAGGCGGGTGGCCAGCCAGCCGACGAAACCGCTGTTGTCCACTTGGTCGCTAAAGTGAAAGGAGAAGATTCCGAAGTGTTCGATACCGTCGTCCTGCTGGGTGAGCGGGACCAGGCGACTCCAACTCTCTTGGTCCCGAACAACTGCAAGAGTCTCGGGGGTGAGTGTCGGTGGTTGGTCGGCCGGAGACTCCTCAAAACACCAGACGCCGTCGTGCACGACCAGTTCAGCCTGAGCGATCACGCTACGTAGCCGCTCTTCTGTCTCTTCCCCAGTCTCCATACTCACACTGACCATCGACGAAACTCCTTGATCCGTGAACCCGCCCGGGGATCGTCGCGCGATCGCGTCCCCCGCCGGAACGAAGGCTCCTCGAAGGGCGCCGTCGTGGCAACGTCCTCGTCGTGTCGCCTATTTCGCATGCGGCCTTCCTCGTCTTCGGAAGGCCGGCAAGGAAGACCGCGATCTCCAACCCGTTGAGCGCCTTGTCGCCGGGTAACGGCTGGGCGTGATCCCTCCTGGTGACAGCGTCGCCGGTCGGATCAGCTGCCTCCGCGGGCCGTGTCCTGGAGGGGCTTGATGACGAGGGTGACGAACAGGCGCTGGGTCTTGTCGTAGGACGGAGGCGTTTTCGTCGGCACAGGCTCAGGAAGGCGTGGGCAAGCATCGCGAAGGTGACCTAGTGGCTCCATGGGGGATAGCGACGGACCGTGTGCCATAGAGGCCGACTCTCCAAGTGGGGAGGCCATCGCATCCGGATCTCAAACCGTCTCCGCTGTCGAGGAGGGCCGCTATCAGAAGTTCGGCCTGCAGCTCTACTAGCGGAATGGAACGGCGGCCCGACCAGCGGCGCCCCCTGCGCTCTGGCCTTCTCGACCAGCTCGCCCTGCGGCTCGTCCTTGTCCTGGTTGGTCACATGTGATCCTTCCCGGATGGGACGTCGGCCCCAGCATTCCGGGCCACCTCGCCACCCGCACGAATTTTCGGGAGTTGGGAACCACCTGGGCGGTTGTGGTGGGAGGAGGCGGCTTGCCACGGTGTCGATGGCGTGGTGGGCGATGAGTTTTTGGGGGGGACCGGTGGTCTGAGTGTGTGTGAACAAGCACTGGGCGCCGAGTTGATCGAACGGTAGGCGCTGATCGGTGAGGAGTTCATGCGAGCGTCCCTGGGGCGTTGAGCCCCGCGCTGGGAGCGTCCCAGCGCGGGAGAACAAATGGAGGCATCAGATGCGGAAGCTAATTCTTGGCTTTTACGTTTCGCTCGACGGGAAGAGCGCTGACGGGGACAACGGGATCCGGGACGTCATGGTGAGCATCGACGACCCCCAGCAGGAGGAGTACTTCGTCAGCCGGCTGTGGGAGGCCGGGGCCTTCCTCATGGGCCGGAACACCTACGAGATCATGGCCGGCTACTGGCCCAACTCCGACCACCCGTCTGCCAGGGCCATGAACGAGATTCCCAAGGTCGTGTTCTCCCGCACCCTCGAAACGGCCGACGACTGGCCGGAGACCCGGATCGCCGGCGGTGACACGGCGGAGGAGATCGCCAAGCTCAAGGCCGAGCCCGGCAAGGACCTCGTCGCCGCCGGCGGCACCGAGTTCATGCACTCCCTGATCAGGCTCGGCGTGGCCGACGAGTACCGGCTGTGGGTATTGCCCGCCGCCACCGGCAAGGGCGCGCCACTGTTCCCCGAGATGGATCAGCCTTTGAACCTGCGCTTGGTGAAAAGCACGGCCTTCCCGTCCGGAATCCTCGAACTGGTGTACGCGCCGGCCGACAAGTAGGACCCGGTAGGCGACGCACAGCCACGATGGCATCCGTCGGATGTGTCTGCTCAATGGGCCATGGTGTCGGTGATGGTGGCGCCGGTGAAGTCGGCGCCGACTGTGGTGACCTTGCTGAGCCGGGCGCCGGTGAGGTCGGCTCCGGACAGGTCGGCGTGGTCGAGTTCGGCGCCGGTCAGGTCCACGCCGCGCAGGTCGCGTCCGGTGAGAGGGGCGCCCTGCAGGTCGGTGTAGTTCCCGTCGCCGGCGGGATAGCGGACGTCGGTCCAGTCATCGCCGCGTCTGGCGGCTCGGATGACGTCCTCCAGGTTGGCGGCCTGCGCGGGGTCGGCCCAGCGGCCGCGGGTGATGTCGCGCTCGCGGGCCAGGGCCGGCAGCGCCTCGCTGTGCCGGGGTGAGGTTGCGTGCCGTGTCGTCGCGGGATGGCTGTCCTGCATGCCGGTGGTGACGGCCGCGTCGCAGGCGGCGGGGTCGGTGAGGTTGCCGGTCCAGATGCCGTCCGTGAGGTCCGCGGCGGTCAGGTCGATTCGGGTGAGGTCGCAGCTCAGGACCGTTGTTTGGAGGGCACGTAGTCTCTGCGCACGGTAACCGTGAGGCGTGCCTCCCTTAGTCGGCTCGCTCAGGTCGGCGAAGTCCAGGGCGGCGCTGGTCAGGTCGATGGCCGTGAGGTCGCGGCCTGCGAGTGGCGCGCCGCCGAGGTCGGGCTCCAACTCGAACGGCGGCCACTCGAACAGAACGGCCGCCCAGTCCCCGCCGGTCAACGCCGCTTCCAGTGCCTCCTCCAGCCGGTCGGCCATGAAGGGCTCGGCCCAGCGCTCCATGCGCCACACCGTCGCGGCCGCGTTGATGGACAGCATTCGTCGATTCTCGTACGGCCCGGGTGGCCAGTGGTGCTTGAAGGGGCGGCCTGGGGGCGGGGGGCGTGAGCGTTTGGGGTCCCGCCAGGCTGGTGGTGGACGAGCGGGTTTGGCGGGTCAGATTGGGGCTTGTCGGTGGAGGGTGCTCACGCCGAGGTCTTGGTGGATGGCGTTTCAGTCGACGGGGGTGTGGTCCTGGTCTGTACAAATGCGGTCGCGGAGGTTGCGGAGGGCCGCGGCGGTTTCGACGGCGGCCCGTACTACCTGTTCGGATGCGATGAGGACCAGGTGCTCTTGGGCCTGGTTCACGCCGGCGCCCCGAAAGGCTGCTCGTGCGGCGTGGTCGCGGGTGACTTCGGGAGGAGAGTCTCCCCGTGTCCCTGTCAGTTTTGGTTGGGGGACGGGGTGTAGACGTGTTCGACGGAGCCGTCCGGGAAGGTGCGGGTGGCGGTGAGTTGGAGGGGGGTGGTGGCGGTTTTGGGCGGGGTCAGGCGGAGGCCTTCGCCCAGCAGGGTCGGCATGATGACGACGCCGAGTTCGTCCAGCGCATCGATGTCGCGGAAGGCCTGGATGGTCTGCTGGCCGCCGACCAGGTGCACGTCGCCGGTGAAGTCCGCGTCCCGCATGAGGCGGAGCAGTTCGGCCGGGTCGGCGGCGGACACGACCCCGTCGGGCGTTCCTTCCGGGAGCGGCCGGCTGGTCAGCACGAACACGCGCAGGTTCGGCCACGGCCAGTGCGGCGAGCCGACCGCCGGCGCGAAGGTGTTGCGGCCCATGAGGACCGCGCCGCAGTCGGCGATGAACTCCGGGTGGCCGTGCGAGAGGCCGGACTCGAAGTCCGGTGCGGTCAGGATGGTGGGCAGCCCGTCCGGCGACGCGATGAAACCGTCGACGCTGACGGCGATGTGGGTGCGGATGCGCATGGCAGGTTCCTATCGGTGGTGTGCCCTTCCAGGGTGTCCGGTGCGGTGACCGGGCACATTGGGCTGATGCCTTAGTCGGGGCGTTGGCGCCTCTTTAGATTCCGGGGCGCGGGCTACTCTGTGGCGATGGCGAGCCGTTCGGTGAGCCCGGTTCTGGTGGGCCGGGAACGGGAACGCGCTGCGCTGCTCGCCGCGCACGGTGATGCCGCGCGGGAGGCGACGGTGGTGCTCGTCGACGGTGAGGCCGGCATGGGCAAGACCAGGCTGGTCCGGGAGTTCGCGTCCGGGCTCGGCGCGTCCGCGCGGACGGTGGCGGGCGGGTGCACCGATCTCGGCACCGACGGGCCGCCGTTCGGGGCCTTCGTCACGGCCCTCCGCCGGTTGGTGCGGGCGATGGGCGTCCCGGCGGCCGCGGGCCTGCTTCCCGGTGGCGGACGGCGCGGGCTGGCCCGGCTGTTACCGGAGCTGGGCGAGGACGACGGCGACCCGGACCGGGACCTCGGCCGCGCCCGGCTCTTCGAAGAGGTCCTGCTGCTGTTGGAAGGCGGCGCGGCCGACCGTCCGCTGGTCGTGGCGCTGGAGGACCTGCACTGGGCCGACCGGTCCACCGGCGAACTGCTGTCCTTTCTGGCGCAGAACCTCAGCGGGCCGGGCCTGCTCCTGGTCGGGACGTACCGGCCGGACGAGATCGTCGCGACGCATCCGCTGCGTCCGCTGGTCGCCCGCGGCGAGAACGTGCGCCGGATCGCGCTGACCGGGCTGGACCGGGACGCGGTGGCGCAGCAGGTCACCGCGCTGCTCGGGCACGACCCCGGGGAGTCGCGGGTGGAGCGGATCTTCCGGCGCAGCGAGGGGAACCCGCTCTTCGTCGAAGCGCTGGTGGCCGCCGGCGACGCGCCCGCCCTGTCGTTGCGCGATCTGCTGCTGACCGACGTCGAGCGACTGCCCGAGCCCAGCCGGCGGATCGTGCACGCCGCCGCGGTCGCCGCCAGCCCGGTGGCGCACGGCCTGCTGGCCGCGCTCGTCGAGATGGACGATCTGGAGTTCGAGGACGCGCTCCGGCCTCTCGTCCGCCGCCGGCTCCTGGAGGTGGTCGACGGCGGGTACGCCTTCCGCCGCGATCTGATCCGCGAGGCCGTCCACGAGGAGCTGCTGCCCGGTGAACGCGTGCGGCTGCACCGGCGCTGCGCCGAGGCGATCAGCGCCGACCGGCGGCTGGTCCCGGCCGACCGCGCACCCGTCGAGATCGCCGTGCACTGGTACGCGGCGGGCGCGGACGCCCGCGCCGCCGAGGCCGCCTGGCAGGCCGCCGAATCGGCGCGCCGGGCGTACGCGCACGCGGAGCGCCACCGCATGCTCGATCGCGTCCTCCGGCTCTGGGACCGGCTGCCGGACCTGCCGGACCGGATCGGCGCCGACCGGCTCACGGTCATGGAGATGACCGCCGAGGCCTGCCTGAACGCCGGTGAGCTGGACGACGGGATCGCCGTGGCGACCGCCGCGCTCGGCGAGTCGCCGGACGCGGAGCGGGCCGCCGCGCTGCTCGTGACGCGGGCGGCGATGCGCGACCGCGACGGCCAGGACCCGCTGCCCGATCTGCTGGAAGCGGCCCGGTCGCTGCCGGCCGCCCCGGCCTCGGCGGTGCGCGGACGGGTGCTGGCCGAGCTGGCGACCTCGCAGCGCAACCACCGCCGGCTCGCGGCAGCCCGGGCGTCCGCCGAGGAGGCGCTGGAGATCGGACGCCGGACGCGCGACCGCGTCGTCCAGGCGAAGGCGCTCGTCACGCTCGCCGCGCTGGCCGCCGCGAACGCCGACCTGCCGACGGCAAAAGACCTCTTCGCGCAGGCCGGCGCGGCCGCCCGCGACGCCGGCGCGGACGACACCCGGCTGCTCGTGGCGATCACCGAGTCGGACGCCCTGGAGGCCGCCGGCGAGCATGCCCGGGCGGCGCAGGTCGCGCGGCAGGGCATGGCCCTGGCCGACAGCCTGGGGCTGGCCCGCACCCGCGGCACCCTGTTGGCACCGAACCTCTCCGAATCGCTGCTCTCGCTCGGTGACTGGCCTGCGGCGAGCGAGGTCAACCGGGACGCGCTGGGCCTGGCGCCGCCGCCGCTCTACCAGGCGTACCTGCGGATCATCCAGGCGACCGTCGACGTCCGACGCGGGGACATCGGCCAGGCGGAGAGGGCGGCCGAGCAGGCCAGGGCCGCCCTGCGCGGCAACAACCGCGGCGAGGAGTCGTGCCTGGAACCCGACCTGCTGGACTGCCGATTGGCCCAGGTCAAGCAGGACGCCGGTGCCGTGGCCGCGGTCATCGGCCACGTCCTCAGTGATCACGATCTGCTGGTCAGCCCCCGCTACGGCTGGCCCCTGCTGCTCACCGCCGCACAGAGCCTGAACGATCACCGGCAGGCCGAGGGCCTGATCGAGCGGCTGGTCGCCTGGAGCAGGAAGCTCACGGCCACCGGCAGGCTTCAGCAGGCCTACAAGGTGACGTTCGAGGCGGAGACGGAGCAGGCAGGCATCGACGGGTGGCCCCGGGCGATCGCGGCATGGCGCGATCTAGAGCAGCCCTACGCGCTGGCCGAGACGCTGCTGCGCGCCGCCCGCGCCGCGCTGTCCGTCCAGGACAGAGAACAGGCGGCCCTCCTCCTGGCTGAAGCCGCGTCGATCGCGACCGGCCTAGGGGCGGATCCGCTCCGCACCGAGATCGAGAGGCTGGCCAAGCGGTCCCGCATGCTCGTGGACGCACCCGGCCGGCAGGCGGCTCCCGCCGGGCTCACCAACCGTGAACTCGAAGTACTGGAGCTCCTGACGGCCGGCCTGAGCAACCGCCAGATCGGCGAGCACCTGTTCATCTCCGCCAAGACCGCCGGCGTCCACGTCTCGAACATCCTGGCCAAGCTCACGGTGTCGACCCGCCTGGAAGCCGCCGCATGGGCCCACCGGACGCACCTCTTCGACGAGAAGTGACCGCCCGGTCAGATGTCGGCTTCGATGGCGAAGGTGTTGCCGTCCGGGTCCTGGAACCAGGCGATCCGTCCACCGCCGGCCCGCTCGGAGATCCCTTTGGCGTCGGGTTCGTACTGGTCGTAGCGGACGAACTCGACGCCGGACGAGGTCAGCTCGTCAACGATCTGGTCGATGTCGTCGACGTACCACGTCGCCAGTGTCGCCGGGCTCTTTCCGGCGGTGTCCGACTGGTACACGTTCAGCGCCGGGCCGCCACCGGAACCGTAGATGCGGCTGCCGCCGACGACGTGGGCACTGGGGCCGGACCACAGCGCCTCCAGGCCCAGTTTGCCTTCGTAGAACGCGACCGCCTGTTGTATGTCGGACACGGCGATCGAAGTCCTGAGTTCATACGCGCTCAAGGGCATGAATCACTCTCTCACACGCGAGGTCGCGTCTATATGCGCTCGGTGTCGCTGGTCAGGGTTGGATGTCGTTGAGTTCCAGGGTTGTGATCGTGTTCCGGGCGTGGGTGACCGTGAGCATTCCGGCGTGGACTTGGGTGTCGGGTTCGCGGGTGTATCGGCGGGTGCCCGAGGTGTCGGTGTCGGTGACCCACGTGTGGGCCGCGGTCGTGCTCTCGGTCAGGTTTCTCAGGTCGTAGGTGATGGTTTGTTGGGGGCCGTTGTTGGCGGTTACCAGGGTCAGGCGGTGGGTCTTTGCGTCGTGGGCGGCGACGGTGTTCGTGTGGCCGGAGTCGAGGATTCGGGACGTCGGCCTGATGTGGCGGGTGTAGTGGGCGAGGACGTGGTACTTGGTGTTGACGCCGCCGACCCGGCCTTTGAGCGTGCCTTTGGCTCCGCCGGCCGGGTTGGGGGTCTGGTCGTCGTACACGCCGTCCAGCAGGCCCCAGTCGAGGGCTTCCACCGGCTGCCAGCAGACCCATGCGCGGGGCCGGAGATGGCGGAGGTCGCGGCCGATGCTCAGTGCCATCGCCATTCCGTCGGGCTCGCCTTCGGAATACTCCGATTGCCATACCGGTGTCTCGCCGACGGTTTTGCGGAGTCTGGTGCGGCTGCGGCAGTCCTCGTCGCGTTCGTAGGCGTGCACGTTGACGCGGTCGATGAGCCGTCTGGTGCTTTCGGTGAGCTTCTGCCAGGTGTCCGCCGCGTCGGTGTAATGGCATTCGTCGGACGCGGCGATCAGCACGTCGCCGAGGCCGTGCTCGTCCAGCGCGCGGCGCAGGTACTCGATGACCGCCTCCTGCGCGCCGAGGGTGAAATGGCAGCCCTCCTGGTTCTGACGCGCGTGCCAGGCGTTCAGTGACGGCTCGTTGAACGGCTCGACGGACGCGAACCGGATTCCCCATGCGTCGCGGGCCCGCCTGGCGACCGCGGCGATGAAGCGCGCGAATTCCTCCTGGTACTGGAATTCCAGGTTGTCCTGGGTGCCCTGCTCGGCGCCGGAGGGATTCCCGTTGACCGTCATCCACCACGGTGGCGACACCGAGAACATCTCGAAGATGTCGGCGCCCGCGTCGCGCGCCTTCGTCAGCATGGTCCGTTGGTGGATGTCGGCGGACCAGTTCCATGCGGCACCGTCGCTGAACGTCTCGATCTGCTTGCGGCGGACGATGGCGGGCGACTCGACCATCGCGGATCCGGGCGCCCAGGTGCAGGCGCCCAGGTTGTAGCGCACGATGTTCAGGCCCAGGCCGGGAAGTCCGGCGGTTCCGACCTCGACCGTGTCCAGGCCGAACAGGGCGGCGGCCAGGTCGTCGCGGGTGCCCAGCTCGGTGTTCGCCCACCAGGACAGGCAGGTGCCCCAGCCGTCCCAGGTGTACGCGCCCTGCGGATCGATGACCCGTTCGTCGGACATGTCCACGCCCCCGCTCGTCCGTCCATCCGGGATGTGTTCGGACGGGGAGGCGCTATCCGGCGCTTTCCAGAACTTTGCTCGATCGTTCCGCGCACCACAGGTGACCAGACCGGTCAGGAATCAAGAAGCGCCGCTTACCGGGCCGCGCATAGCGTCGTCGGCATGGCCGGGCTCCGCGCCCGGAAGGCGAACTCAGGAGTGATCATGACTTCCACGCAGGGGATCAAGACCGTGCTGCACCCGGTGTCCGACCTGGAGGCCGCGAAGCCGGTGTACGCGGCGCTGCTCGGCGTCCAGCCGGAGGCCGACTCGTCCTACTACGTCGGTTTCGAGGCCGAGGGGCAGCACATCGGGCTGGTGCCGAGCGGCGGGCCCCAGGGCATGACCTCGCCGGTGGCCTACTGGCACGTGGCGGACATCGAGGCGAAGCTGGCCGAGGTGACGGCCGCGGGCGCGAAGGTGCAGGAGGCCGCCCACGACGTCGGCGGCGGGCGCCTGGTCGCCACGTTCACCGACCCCGACGGCAACGTCCTCGGGCTGGTCCAGGACCGGTGACCCGCCGCGCCCCGGCCGGAGCACGGCCGGGGCTCCGGCGAACCGGACATACTGTCGGTCCGAGCCGGGGGACGCCGGACGGGGACCGCCCACCGACCGAGACGGGATGAGCATGACCACCAGGACGGACGCGCCGCACGTCGCCGACACGCACGACCTGATCCGCGTGCACGGCGCCCGCGAGAACAACCTCAAGGACGTCAGCATCGAGATCCCGAAGCGCCGGCTGACGGTGTTCACCGGGGTGTCCGGGTCGGGGAAGACCTCGCTGGTGTTCAACACGATCGCCGCGGAGTCGCAGCGGATGATCAACGAGACGTACAGCGCGTTCGTGCAGGGGTTCATGCCGGCGCAGGCGCGGCCCGAGGTGGACGTGCTCGACGGGCTGACCACCGCGATCATCGTCGACCAGCAGCGGATGGGCGCCGACCCGCGCTCCACGGTCGGCACCGCCACCGACGCCAACGCGATGCTGCGGATCCTGTACAGCCGGCTCGGCCGGCCGCACATCGGCTCGCCGAAGGCCTTCTCGTTCAACGTCGGCTCGATCAGCGGGGCGGGCGCGGTCACGGTGGAGCGCGGCGGCAGGACGGTGAAGGAGCGGCGCGCGTTCAGCATCACCGGCGGCATGTGCCCGCGCTGCGAGGGCCGGGGATCGGTCTCCGACATCGACCTCGCCGAGCTGTACGACGACTCCAAGTCGCTGAACGAGGGCGCGCTCACGATCCCCGGCTACAGCATGGACGGCTGGTACGGCCGGATCTTCCGCGGCTGCGGCTTCTTCGACCCGGACAAGCCGATCCGCAAGTACACCAAGAGGGAACTGGACGACCTGCTCCACAAGGGGCCGACCAAGATCAAGGTCGACGGGATCAACCTGACCTACGAGGGCCTGATCCCGAAGATCCAGAAGTCGATGCTGTCCAAGGACGCCGACGGGCTGCAGCCGCACGTCCGGGCGTTCGTGGAGCGGGCGACGACGACCACCGTCTGCCCCGACTGCGACGGCACCCGGCTCACCGAGGCGGCGCGCTCCTCGAAGATCGAGGGGATCTCGATCGCCGACGCCTGCGCGATGCAGATCAGCGACCTGGACGCGTGGGTCCGCGGCCTGGACGAGCCGTCGGTGGCGCCGCTGCTCACCGCGCTGCGACGGACGCTCGGGTCGCTGGTGGAGATCGGGCTCGGCTACCTGTCGCTGGACCGGCCGTCGGGCACGCTGTCGGGCGGCGAGGCGCAGCGCGTCAAGATGATCCGGCACCTCGGCTCGTCGCTGACCGACGTCACCTACGTCTTCGACGAGCCGACGATCGGGCTGCACCCGCACGACATCCAGCGGATGAACGACCTGCTGCTGCGGCTGCGGGACAAGGGCAACACGGTGCTCGTCGTGGAGCACAAGCCGGAGACGATCGCGATCGCCGACCACGTCGTCGACCTCGGGCCGGGCGCCGGCACGGCGGGCGGCTCGGTCTGCTTCGAGGGCACCGTCGAGGGGCTGCGGGGCGCCGGCACCATCACCGGCCGCCATCTCGACGACCGGGCGGCGCTCAAGGACGCGGTGCGCAAGCCGGCCGGCACGCTGGAGATCCGCGGGGCGAGCACGCACAACCTGCGGGACGTCGACGTGGACGTGCCGCTCGGGGTGCTCGTCGTCGTGACGGGCGTCGCCGGATCCGGCAAGAGCTCGCTGGTGCACGGGTCGATCCCGGCCGGCGCGGGCGTGGTGTCGATCGACCAGGGCGCGATCCGCGGCTCGCGGCGCAGCAACCCGGCGACCTACACCGGCCTGCTGGACCCGATCCGCAAGGCGTTCGCGAAGGCCAACGGGGTGAAGCCGGCGCTGTTCAGCGCCAACTCCGAGGGCGCCTGCCCCGGCTGCAACGGCGCCGGCGTCGTGTTCACCGACCTGGCGATGATGGCCGGCGTCCCCGTCACCTGCGAGGAGTGCGACGGCAAGCGGTTCGACGCGTCGGTGCTGGAGTACCGCTTCGGCGGCCGGGACATCAGCGAGGTGCTCGCGATGCCGGTGACGGAGGCCGAGGAGTTCTTCGGCGCCGGGGAGGCGCGCACGCCGGCCGCGCACAAGATCCTCGGCCGGCTCGCCGACGTCGGGCTCGGCTACCTCAGCCTCGGGCAGCCGCTCACCACGCTGTCCGGCGGCGAGCGGCAGCGGCTCAAGCTGGCCACCCGCATGGGCGACAAGGGCGGCGTCTACGTGCTGGACGAGCCGACCGCGGGCCTGCACCTCGCCGACGTCGAGCAGCTGCTCGGCCTGCTCGACCGGCTCGTCGACGCCGGCAAGTCGGTCATCGTCGTCGAGCATCACCAGGCGGTCATGGCGCACGCCGACTGGATCATCGACCTCGGTCCCGGCGCCGGCCACGACGGCGGTCGCGTCGTCTTCGAGGGCACGCCTGCCGACCTGGTGGCCGCCCGCTCCACACTCACCGGCGAGCACCTCGCGGAATATATCGGCGCCTGAACGTGGCCTTCGCCGACGTCGTGAGACGCGTTCTGCCGTCGGTTCCGGCTCGGCGGCGGCCTCGAACGGTGGTGAAGACGGTGCATTTCGGGCGGATGGCGTTCGAGGTCCCGCGCCAGCGGGCGCGCGGGCGGCTGGCGGGGCGCCGGGGGCGCCGCGCTGTCGCAGGCACGTCGTACGATCCGGTTGTGACCTCGAAACCGGCCGCCGAGCAGCGCCTTCGCGATCTCGCGCGGTTGCGCCGCGTCCGCGACCGGATCGACCGGGACTACGCGCAGCCGCTGGACGTCGAGGCGCTCGCCCGCGGCGTGAACATGTCGGCCGGGCACCTCAGCCGCGCGTTCCGGCAGGCCTACGGCGAATCGCCGTACAGCTACCTGATGACGCGGCGCATCGAGCGCGCGATGACGCTGCTACGCCGCGGCGGCCTCAGCGTCACCGAGGTCTGCTTCGCGGTCGGCTGCTCGTCGCTGGGCACCTTCAGCACGCGCTTCACCGAACTGGTCGGGGTGCCGCCGAGCGTCTACCGGCGCGAGGGGGCGCGCGCGACGGCCGGGATGCCGGCGTGCGTGGCCAAGCAGGTGACCCGGCCGGTCCGCACCCGGAGGCCGCCGGACGGCGAGCCGCCGGGTTAGCCTGACCAGCATGGACATCACCGTTCACTCGACGTTCCTCCCGCACACCGATCCGGAGGAGTCGCTCGCCTTCTACCGCGACGTGCTCGGCTTCGAGGTCCGCCTGGACGTCGGGTACGGCGGGATGCGCTGGATCACGGTCGGTCCCGCCGACCAGTCGGCCACGTCGATCGTCCTGTACCCGCCGGGCGCCGACCCCGGCATCACCGACGACGAGCGCCGCACCATCACCGAGATGATGGCCAAGGGCACCTATGCCCTCGTCCAGCTGGCGACGCGCGACCTCGACGGGACGTTCAAGCGGCTGCAGGCCGGGGACGCGGAGGTCGTGCAGGAGCCGGCCGACCAGCCGTACGGGGTCCGCGACTGCGCCATCCGCGACCCGGCGGGCAACCTGATCCGGATCCAGCAGCTGCCCTGAGCGCCCTGGGCCCGCCGGTCAGGGCCAGCCGGTCAGAACCAGCCGGTCAGAACCAGCCGGTCAGAACCAGCAGGGGCCGGTGTCCCAGGCCCACGACCATTCGTTCGGGTCCAGGAAGTGCAGGTGGCACGACATGGAGCCCCAGACGATGTAGGGGCCCTTCTCGTCCCAGCCGAGGGTGCCGAAGGTCTCCCCGACCGCCTTCTGGACGGGGGCGGGGAGCCGCTTCAGGACGTCCGCCGGCGGGGCCTGCTTCGGCTTCGGGGCCGCCTGCGCGGGGGCGGCGCCGAGGGCAAGGGTTCCGGCGAGCGCCAGGGCGGCCCCGGCTGCGGTGATCTTCTTCATGGGACCGATCCTGTCCGCCGGCCGGCGGGATTTCTTGTCACCGCACGCACAACTTTCCAGTGATTACTGGCAAGGTCGGCGCATCGGCATCACGCGGCTCCTCACCTGACGCGGCCCTTCCATGCGCCGCCTTTCCCCTTCCAGTGCAGGCGGGCGGAATCGACGGTCATCGCGGCGTACATGAGGGCCGTCAGAGGAAGCGCCGGCGCCCGCATCGGGGAAAGGCGGTAGAAGCGCAGCATGGGGACGTAGGTGACCGTCATCAGGGCCCAGGCGAGGAGGCCGGCGGCGGCCGGGACGGGGTCGAGGGCGACCAGGCCGGCCAGCGCCGCGACGGGCGGGACTGCATAGACCAGCAGGAGCCCCAGCACGGTGGCGGCCAGCAGCGGCGGCGAGTAGCGGAGCTGGTGGTAGGCGCTGCGGGCGATCATGGCCCACAGGTCGCGGAGGTGCGGGTAGGGGCGGCGGCTGACGACGCCGCGGTCGAGGTCGAGGCGGCAGCGGGCGCCGGCGCGCTTGAGGAGGCGGCCGAGGGCGACGTCGTCGATGAGGGCGTCGTGGATCGCGTCCAGTCCGCCCGCGCGCAGCAGCGTCTCGCGGCGGACGAGCATGCAGCCGCCGGCCGCCGCCGCGGTTCGGCGCCCCCGGCAGACGCGGCGGAACGGGTAGAGCTGCGCGAAGAAGTAGACGAACGCGGGGACGATACGGCGTTCCCAGGCGGTGGTGGTGTTGAGGGTGGCCATCCGGGAGACGAGATCGCGGTCGTGGGCGTCGCGGACGAGCCGGGTGAGCGCGCCGGGGGCGTAGGCGATGTCGGCGTCGGTGAACAGGTAGAAGTCGGGCTTGCCGGCCGCCCGGACGCCCTCGGACATCGCCCACACCTTGCCCGCCCAGCCGGCGGGCCGGTCGCGGGCCGCCACGACCTGGGACGCGCCGAGCCCGGCGGCGGTCTCGGCGGTGCCGTCGGTGCTGGCGTCGTCCACGACGACGACGTCGAAGCGGCCGGGGTAGTCCTGGGCGAGGACGGTCGGGAGCGTACCCGGCAGGACGCCGGCCTCGTCGCGGGCGGGGATGACGGCGGCGACGTGCGGCCATGCGGGCGGGTCCGGGCCGTCCGGGAGGCACGGGCCGGTGCGCCAGAAGCCGCCGTGCGCGGCCGCCAGGTAGAGCCAGGCGGCGAGGGAGGCCGGTGCCAGGACGTCCAAGATCAGCACGTGCGGCAGCCTCGCATCCGCTGATGGCGGACGTCCAGCATTACCGGGAGTGATGCGGGGATCAACAGGCTGTGGACACTCGGTCGCGCCGGCCGCTGGTGACGACGGTCGTGCGCACGCTGGTGACGTCGGCCTGCGTGCTGGTGCTGTACTCCGTCGCGCCGCTGGACCGCCGGTTCGGCCCGGGGACGGTGGCGGCGCTGTTCGGGGCGCTGGTCGCGCTGGGCGCGCTCGTCTGGTGGCAGGCGCGGGCGATCGTGCGGTCGCCGTCGCCCCGGATACGGGCGGTGGAGGCGCTCGCGACGTCCGTCGTGCTGTTCCTGGTGCTGTTCGCGGCGGCGTACCGGCTGATGGACAACGGCTCGCCGGGATCGTTCAGCGAGCCGCTGACCAGGGTGGACGCGTTGTACTTCGCCGTCACGGTGTTCGCCTCGGTGGGGTTCGGGGACATCGTGCCGGCGACGCGGGCCGCGCGGATCCTGACGATGGTGCAGATGCTCGCCGACCTGGTGCTGCTCGGCGTGGCGGTGAAGGTGCTGCTGGAGGCGGTGCGGCAGGGCCTGGAGCGGCGCGAGCGCGATCTGGAGCGGCGCGAGCAGGGCCTGGAGCGGCGCGAGCGCGGCCGGTGACCGCCGCGTCGGAGGGAAATGTCCGGAATTGGCAAACGGTGGCGTCCGGCACGGGAAAGACGAGGACGGCCCCTGCGGGGTTCACTCGCGGCACGAGCGAGGACCGCGAGCGGGAGGAGCCGTTCCGATGCCGGAAGCAGCCGGTTCTGAGTTCTGGAAGGACCTCAGGCCGATCGAGAACTCCCTGAAGCCCGACGCGCTGCCGGAGGTGTACCTGCCGAAGGTCGCCACCGACGACGACCGGTACTACGTGCCGTTCACCGAGACGGTGGGGTCGCGGCCGCTGTGGATCAACGTCAAGGACAACACCTGGTCGGACGTCCTGCGGGCCAAGCGGGCCGGGCTGGTCAACCGGCACTACCACCCGCACGAGGTGTTCGCCTACACGATCTCCGGCAAGTGGGGGTACCTGGAGCGGCCGTGGACGGCGACCGCCGGGGACTTCGTCTACGAGTCGCCCGGCGAGGGCCACACGCTGGTCGCCTACGAGTCCGGCGAACCGATGAAGACGCTGTTCATCGTCAAGGGGCCGCTGGTCTGGCTGGACGAGAACGGCGACCCGGAGGGGTACTTCGACGTCCACGACTACATCGGCATGTGCCGCACGCATTACGAGGAGGTCGGCCTGGGCGCCGACTACGTCGATTCCCTGTTCCGCTGACGACACCGGGCGACGCCGGGCGACGCCGCTCCGCACCACTCCGCGCCGGACCCGACGTAGGCTC
Organism: Actinomadura napierensis; assembly: GCF_039529375.1. Classification (NCBI taxonomy): domain Bacteria; kingdom Bacillati; phylum Actinomycetota; class Actinomycetes; order Streptosporangiales; family Thermomonosporaceae; genus Actinomadura; species Actinomadura napierensis. Next base: position 23,565 of record NZ_BAAAMR010000083.1, on the reverse strand, counting down.
CCTCTCAGGAGAGACCCCTCGCGATCGGGAGCACCCATGCCGGCCGCCGCCCTCATGATCTCCGCAGGGACCACGGAGGACGTCGATCCGCGCGAGCGCATCGGGTTCTGGGAGGACTACAACCGGCGGGCGCTGGTCGGGCTGTCCTGCACGTCCTACTCCGAGCGCGGGCTGGTCGCGCGGCAGGCCAACTACCGGCTCGGGGACGTCCGGCTGGCCGACATCAGCGGGAACGCGCACGCGATCGAGCGGACGCCGCAGGTCGCGCGGTCGGCGCCCAAGGACTCGGTGTTCGCCTCGCTGCTGGTGAAGGGCGAGGCGGTCTTCCTGCACGAGCACGGCTGCCTCGCCGCCACGGCCGGCGACCTGGTCGTCTACGACACGCGGCGGCCCTACCTGTTCGGGTTCTCCTCGTCGATGCGGCAGTTCCTGGTGGACGTGCCGCGCGAGCTGTTCGTCCGGGAGTGCATGGCGGACGGGGTGCCCGCGCCGATGCTGTTCGGGCGCGGGACGGCGCGCGAGGGCGAACTGGTCGTGGGGCTGCGGTCGCTGCTGGAGAGCCCGGCTGCCGCCGATCCGCAGGGGGCGCGCGGCGCGGTCCTCGGCGTGCTGCGGCTGCTGGCGGACGAGCGGTCCGGCGGGCGGCCCGCGCCCGCCGGGCACCGGAGCCGGCTGATCATCGCCGAGGACTACATCGAGCGGCACCTGCACGACGCGTCGCTCGCGCCGGACGAGGTCGCCCGGGTGGTGGGCGTGTCCGTCCGGCACCTCGGCCGGATCTTCGAGACCGCGGGCACCACCCCGTCCCGGCACATCCTGGAGCGCCGCCTCCAGCGCGCGCACGAGGAGCTCACCGGCGGCGGGACGGCCCGGACGACCATCGCGGACGTCGCCCACCGTTGGGGCTTCTCCAGCCAGGCGCACTTCGCCCGGCATTTCCGCGCCCGGTTCGGCGTCACGCCGACCGACGCCCGCGCGTGATCAGCCGCCGGGCAGCTCGCCGAGCTTGACCTGGACGTCCTTCTTCGACCCGCTCGGCTCCTCGATCTGGACCTTCACGGTGGCACCCGGCTTCAGGCCCGCGAGGACGGCGGCCAGCGCGGTCTGGTCGGGCGTCGCGGTGCCGTTGACCGCGAGGATCAGGTCGCCGGCCTTGATCCCGGCCTTGTCGGCGCCGGCGCCCTTGGTCACCTCCACGACCGCGACCGCGGACTGCTCGCCGCTGTTCGGGTCGACGATCGTCCGGACGGTGGCGCCGAGCGCGGCCCGCCCGGACTGCGACACCTTCCCGTTCTGGATCAGCTGCGGGGCGATCTTCCTGACGGTGTCGCTCGGCGCCGCGAACCCGATGCCGGCGGCGGCCCCGCCGATCTGCGGGTCGGACGCGGCGGCGGTCGGGATGCCGATGACCCGGCCGTCCAGCGTGACGAGCGCGCCGCCGCTGTTGCCGGGGTTGATCGGCGCGCTGGTCTGGATCGCGTCGCCGATCGTCGCGCCGGGGAACGCGCCCTCCTGTTTGGTGGACACCGTCCGGTTCAGCGCGGAGACGATCCCGTTCGTCACGCTTCCCGCCAGGCCGAGCGGGTTGCCCATCGCGAGCACGATCTGCCCGACCTTGGCCTGGGTGGAGTCGCCGAACGAGGCGGGGCGCAGGTTCCCGCCGCTCGCCTTCACCACCGCGAGGTCGTCGGCCACGAACGAGCCGACGAGGCTCGCCTTCAGCGGGCTTCCGCCGCTGGACGCCGTCACCCGGATCTGTTTCGCCCCCGCGACGACGTGCGCGTTCGTGACGATGTCGCCCTTGGTGTCGTAGACGACGCCGGACCCCTCGCCCTGGTCGGTCTCGATCTTCACGACCGAGGGCAGCACGGCCGCGACGACCTGCTCGTACTGCTGCTGGAGCTGCGCCCCGCCCGCGGTCGGCGACGGCGACGGCGCGGCGGCGGCCGTCCTCGCCCTGTGCTCCCCGCCTCCGCCGCCGCAGCCCGCCACCAGCAGCGCCGTCCCCGCGAGGACCCCCGCGACAAGCCTGACATTTCGGTCCACCAGAACTCCCCTCCCCCGACCCGGTCCTTCCCTTTTCCACCGCGAAGGCACCCCCGACCTGCCACGACGTGATCGCGTTTCGGCGCCCCTTGCCCTTCCGGCCGCGATGCCGGACGATCAAGATCGCCTTCGAGGGGAGACGGGTCCATGCGCGACGACATCGGCGGGGTCGACACCGGCGCCGGCGGCACCTGGGCGAGCGGCGACTACGCCCGCGTCGGCAACCGCTGGCTGCTGGTGAGCGAGCTGCTCTGCGAGACGGCCGGGATCCGGCCCGGCGAGCGCGTCCTCGACGTCGCCACCGGGACCGGGAACACCGCGCTGGCCGCCGCCCGCCGGTTCGCCGACGTGACCGGCGTCGACTACGTCCCGGCCCTGCTGGAGCACGCGCGGGCCCGTGCCGCCGCCGAAGGCCTCGACGTGCGGTTCACGGCCGGCGACGCGCTGGAGCTGCCAGCCCCGGACGGCGCGTTCGACGTCGCGGTGTCGACGTTCGGCGTCCAGTACGTCCCGGACCAGGAGAAGGCGGCCGCCGAGCTGCTCCGGGTGGTCCGGCCGGGCGGGCGCATCGCGCTGGCGAGCTGGTCGCCGGGCGGCTACCTCGGCGAGCTGCTCCGCCTCGTCGACCGGTACACCGCCGGGGCGTCCGGGGACGCGGCGCCCACGCTGTGGGGCACCGCGAAGCACCTGGAGCGGCTGCTCGGGCCGCACGCGTCCGCGCTGGAGTGCACCGAGCGGGAATGGCGGTTCCGGTTCCGCTCCCCCGCCGACATGATCGGCTTTTTCCGGGCGCACTTCGGCCCGCTGAAGGTCGCGTTCGACGTCCTCGACGCCGCCGGGCGGGACGCGCTGACCGCCGACCTCACCCGGCACATCGAGGCCGCCGCCACCGCGCCCGGTGGCACCGTCGAGGTCCCGTCCGCCTATCTGGAGGCGGTCGCCGTCCTTTCCCCCTGAGCCCCGATTCCCCCTGATCCCCGTTCAGTCGCTGAGGTCGTTCTTGCCGAAGAACGGCGCGTAGCCGGACGGCAGCTGGCTCAGCAGGTGGTTCAGCTCCCCGCCGGAGACGGTCCCCGCGACCGTGCTCAGGACGGCGTCGGCGTCCCATTCGGCGGTGCGCTCGGTGGCGCCCGTCATGCCAGCGACGCGGCGGCAGAACTCCGCCGAGCCGTACGACTCGGCCTGGCCGTGGCGGTCGCGCATCAGCTCGTCCAGCGGTTCGGGGAGCTGCGCCGCCAGGTGGTCGGCGCCCTCCTCGGTGAGCCGGTCCCGCAGGACGGCCAGCACCGCCTCCGTGACGCGCTCGGCCTCCTCGCGGCCGCTGTAGTCCCCGTTGTCGCGGACCGTCGCGATGAACTGCCCGTACTTCATGGTCTGTCCCCTCTCCGGTCGCATGCGTCCGGTCCTCTCTGCCGGGGTGCCCGTGAACGCGGCCTCCATGCGGGGCGTGACGTGGTGGATCACCCGCCTCCTGACATGGATCCGGGCCCACGGGTAGTGCAGTAGGGACGGGAGACCGAGCACGGAGGTGAACGTTGGCGCTGCGCATCGAGGACTACGGCATGCTGGGCGATCTCCAGACGGCGGCCCTCGTGGGCAAGGACGGCTCGATCGACTGGCTGTGCCTGCCGCGGTTCGACTCGCCGGCCTGCTTCGCCGCCCTGCTCGGCGACGACGCGGCCGGGTTCTGGCGGATCGCGCCGGCGTCCGGCGGGATGTGCACGCGGCGCCGCTACCGCGGGGACACGCTGATCCTGGAGACCGAGTGGGAGACGCCGGACGGCACCGTCCGGCTGATCGACGCGATGCCGCCGCGCGGCGAGGCGGCGGACGTGGTCCGCGTCGTGGAGGGCGTCAGTGGGCGGGTGCCGATGCGCACGACGCTGCGGCTGCGGTTCGACTACGGCCGGATCGTGCCGTGGGTGCGCCACCTGGACGGCCAGTTCGAGGCGGTCGCGGGCCCGGACGCGGCGTGGCTGAAGACGCCCGTCCCGCTGGAGGGCCGCGACATGTCGACATTCGCCGAGTTCACGGTGGCGGAAGGGGACCGGGTCCCGTTCGTCCTGACCTACAAGCCGTCGCACGAGCCGCGCCCCCGCCACGTCGACCCGGAGCAGGCGCTCCGCGACACCAAGGCGTTCTGGGCGGAGTGGACGGGCCGCTTCCGCTACGACGGGCGGTGGGAGGACGCCGTCCGGCGCTCGCTGATCACGCTGAAGGGGCTGACCTACAAGCCGACCGGCGGGATCGTCGCCGCCGCGACCACGTCGCTGCCCGAGCAGCTCGGCGGGCCGCGCAACTGGGACTACCGGTTCTGCTGGCTGCGCGACGCGACGTTCACCCTCCAGGCGCTGCTCGGCACCGGGTTCGTCGACGAGGCGCGGGACTGGCGGGACTGGCTGCTGCGCGCCGTCGCCGGCGACCCCGCCGACCTGCAGATCATGTACGGCATCGACGGGACGCGCCGGCTCCCCGAGTACACCCTCGACTGGCTCGGCGGGTACGAGGGGTCGTCGCCGGTGCGGGTCGGCAACGCCGCGTCCGGCCAGTTCCAGCTGGACACCTGGGGCGAGGTCCTGCACGGCCTGCATCTCGGGCGGGAGGCCGGCATCGGGACGGTCCAGAACGCCTGGGACGTGCAGAAGGCGCTGCTCGACTTCCTTGAGGGCCACTGGGACGACCCGGACAACAGCCTGTGGGAGGTGCGGGGCGAGCGCCGCCACTTCGTGCATTCCAAGGTGCTGGCGTGGGCGGGCGTCGACGCGGCCGTCCGGGGCGTCGAGAAGCACGGGCTGGACGGCCCGGCGGACCGGTGGCGGGAGCTGCGCGACCGGATCCACGCGGACGTGTGCGAGAACGGCTACGACGGCGGCCGGGGCACGTTCACCCAGTTCTACGGGTCGCGCGGGGTGGACGCGGCGCTGCTGCTGATCCCGCAGACCGGCTTCCTGCCGTGGGGCGACCCGCGCGTGGTGGGCACCGTGGACGCGGTGGAGCGCGAGCTGTTCCGGGACGGGTTCGTGCTGCGCTACGACACGCAGGCCGACGGCGGCGTCGACGGCCTGCCGGGGTCGGAGGGCGCGTTCCTGGCCTGCACGTTCTGGTTCGCGGACGCGCTGGCCGGCATCGGCCGGCGCGAGCAGGCGACCGAGGTGTTCGAGCGGCTGCTGGGCCTGCGCAACGACCTCGGGCTGCTCAGCGAGGAGTACGACACCGCGACGGGCCGGCACGTCGGCAACACCCCGCAGGCGTACTCGCACGTCGGGCTCGTCAACACCGCCCGGCATCTGAGCGGCACGGCCGCGGCGGCGCAGACGTCGCGGGCCGCCGGTGCGGCGGGCTGAGTCCGGCGGGCCGATGGAGAACCGACGACCGAACCGATACGAGGCAGAGCCGAAGGAGAACCGCACATGCGCGCCTTGACCGTCGTTCCGGGGCAGAAGGACTCGCTGGCCGTCCGGGACGTCCCCGATCCCGAGCCCGGCGACGGGGAACTGCTGGTGGACGGGCTGGCCGTCGGGGTCTGCGGCACCGACCGGGAGATCGCGTCCGGCGAGTACGGCTGGGCGCCGCCCGGTCATGACCGGCTGGTCATCGGGCACGAGTCGCTCGGCCGGGTGCGGCGGGCGCCGTCCGGCGGCGGGTTCGCGGAGGGCGACCTGGTGGTCGGCGTGGTCCGGCGGCCCGACCCGGTGCCCTGCGGGGCCTGCGCGCACGGGCAGTTCGACATGTGCCGCAACGGGCGGTACACCGAGCGCGGCATCAAGGAGATCGACGGCTACGCGAGCCAGGCGTGGACGGTCAAGGCGGACTACGCGGTGAAGCTGGACCCGCGGCTCGCCGACGTCGGCATGCTGATGGAGCCGACGACGGTGGTCGCGAAGGCGTGGGAGCAGGTCGAGAAGGTCGGCTCCCGGGCCTGGTACCAGCCGAAGTCCGCGCTGGTCACCGGCGCCGGGCCGATCGGGCTGCTGGCCGCGCTGCTCGGCGTCCAGCGCGGGCTCGACGTCCACGTCCTCGACCAGGTCGTGGACGGGCCCAAGCCCGACCTGGTCAAGAGACTGGGCGCGACCTACCACAGCGAGGGGATGGACGCCGCCGTCGCGCACGCCAAGCCGGACATCGTCATCGAGGCGACCGGCGTCGGGCAGCTGGTGTTCGGCGCGATGGCCTCGACCGGCGCCTACGGCATCGTCTGCCTGACCGGGGTGTCGCCGACGGGCCGGAAGCTGACCGTGGACGCCGGGAGCATCAACCGGGAGATCGTGCTGGAGAACGACGCGATCGTCGGGTCGGTGAACGCCAACCTGACCCACTACGCGGCGGCGGCGGACGCCCTGGCCAAGGCCGACCTGGACTGGCTCGGCCGCCTGGTGTCGCGGCGCGTCCCGCTGGAGGGGTTCCAGGACGCGTTCACGCCGGACAAGGACGACGTGAAGGTCGTCATCACGCTGGACTGACCCCGCTCCGGGGCGGGGCGGGCGTCCGGGGCCGGTCGTTCACGAGTGTCGCCAGGGGACGCACCTGAATGTCATTCTGGTCGGGACGAGGGCGGACGCGCGCCGCCCGCCGGCCCGCCCCCCCGGAGCACGCATGATCGACAAGGAAGCCCTCCGCCGCAGGTACCGCACCGAACGCGACAAGCGCCTCCGCCCCGACGGCAACGCCCAGTACAAGCGGCTGACCGGCCGGTTCGCCCGCTACCTCACCGATCCGCACACGCCCGTCGCGCCGCGCGGCCCGCGCACCGACCACGTCACGGTCGCGTTCATCGGCGGCGGCTTCGCCGGGCTCGTCACCGGCGCCCGGCTGAAGGAGGCCGGCGTCGACGACGTCCGGATCGTCGAGAAGGGCGGCGACTTCGGCGGCACCTGGTACTGGAACCGCTACCCCGGCGCCCAGTGCGACACGGCGTCGATGGTCTACATGCCGCTGCTCGAAGAGACCGGGCACATGCCGACCGAGAAGTACGCGCACGGCCCGGAGATCCTGGAGCACTGCCGCCGCATCGGCAAGCAGTACGGCCTGTACGACAACGCGCTCTTTCACACCGAGGTCGAGGACCTGGAATGGGACGCGCCGCGGTCGCGGTGGATCGTCCGGACGAACCGGGGCGACGCGTTCACCGCGCAGTTCGTCGCGATGGGCACCGGCCCGCTGCACGTGCCGAAGCTGCCCGGCATCGACGGCATCGACGCGTTCGAAGGGCACTCCTTCCACACGAGCCGCTGGGACTACGCCTACACGGGCGGCGACGCGTCCGGCGCGCCCATGGACAGGCTGGCGGACCAGCGCGTCGCGATCATCGGGACCGGCGCGACGGCCGTCCAGTGCGTCCCGCATCTCGCGCGGGCCTGCAAGGAGCTGTACGTCTTCCAGCGGACGCCTTCATCGGTGGACGTGCGGAACAACCACCCGATCGACCCGGAGTGGTTCGCGGAGATCGCGACGCCGGGCTGGCAGCGGCGCTGGCTGGAGAACTTCACCTCCAACCAGGCCGGCGGCACCGCCGAGATCGACCTCGTCATGGACGGCTGGACCGACCTCAGCCGCCGCATCCGCGCCCGGTACGCGGCGCTCGGGCCGGGCGAGGCGACGATCGAGAAGATGATGGAGGTCTACGAGGACTCCGACCATGAGAAGATGGAGGAGATCCGCGCCCGCGTCGACGCGATCGTCCACGACCCGCAGACCGCGGGCGGGCTCAAGGCCTGGTACCGGCAGCTGTGCAAGCGGCCGTGCTTCCACGACGAGTACCTGCAGGCGTTCAACGTCCCCGGCACCCATCTGGTCGACACCGACGGCAGGGGCGTCGACCGCATCACCCCGTCCGGCGTCGTCGCCGGCGGACGCGAGTACGCGGTCGACTGCGTGATCTACGCGTCCGGGTTCGAGGTCGGCACCGAGTACACCCGCCGCACCGGCTACGACATGACCGGCCGCGACGGGCTGAAGCTGTCGCGGTACTGGTCGCAGGGGATGCGCACCCTGCACGGCACCCACGTCCACGGGTTCCCGAACGCGTTCGTCGCGCAGCCCGCGCAGGGCGCGAACCTCATCTCCAACATCCCGCACAACCTCACCGAGGCCGGCGCGACCATCGCGGCGGTGATCCGGCACGCCCTCGACCACGGGTTCACCGAGGTCGAGGTGACGCGGGAGGCCGAGGACGCCTGGCTCGACGTCCTCGGCCACGCCGCGCCGACGATGCGGTTCCTCCCCGACTGCACGCCCGGGTACTACAACAACGAAGGCCAGGCGCCGTCACCGTGGTCGCTGCTGAACGTCGGCTACCCGGCGGGCGCCACCGCCTACTTCTCCTACCTGGAGCGGTGGCGCTCGTCCGGGACGTTCGAGGGCCTGGAGTTCCGCTGAGCCCCAGTCGGCTCAGTCGGCTCAGTCGGCGACGAACCGGATGCCGCCGCGGCGCCGGTCGTGCTCGCGCTGCCGCCGGACGACGTAGGTCCCCGGCGCACAGCCCGACGCGCCGTGCTCGGGATGCAGCAGGTAGACCACCTCGGAGGCCTCGAACACGCCGATCGCGAGGCGGGTGTCGTCCAGCACGTTGATCGTCCAGCGGCAGGTGCCGGGCTCGGCGACCAGCGTGTGGGTGTTGCCGCCGGCCTCGGCGCGCAGCAGCTCGACGCCCTCGGGCGGGACGTCCCGCCAGCGCGCGTTCGGGTGCGTGAAGCCGGGCCGTTCGGGAGGAACGGTCACGGACTGCGCGACGAGGTGCAGCGGTACGACCATCAGGTCGCCCTGGGCCTGGAGCCCGTCGACGACCGGGATGCGCATCGACCGCTCCAGATGGTCGAGCACGGTCACGCCGGTCTGCTGGGAAAGGGACTGGAGTGTCTGCGTCATGGTCATCACCTTCAGGTTCGGCGGGCGAGGAGGGAGTACTGCTCGGCGGACAGGCCGTACGTCCAGGCCGCCGCGGCGACCGGATCGCGGATCGCGCCCGGCACGGTCAGCCCGTACCGGCGGCGGTGCCCGTCGCGCTCGACCGACCCGTTGACGGCCAGCAGCACGCGCGTCTCCGGCCGCAGGTCGTAGAGCCGCAGCTCGGAGCCGGGATTGCCGGGGTCGGGGGCGGTGGAGACGAGCCGCAGCCCGGCGCCCTCGATGTAGGCCGGCCAGCCGAGGTGCTCGATCGCGCACCGCCGGATCTCGACGTTCGTCTCGCGTTCGATGCGGTCCGGGGCGGGGTCGTCGATCACCCAGGACGGCACCGGCCTGCCGTGCCAGGCGTGCACGTCCCAGCCGTCGCGGTAGCGGATCGCCGGGCCGTCCGGGGCGTGCGGGCGCACCTCGCCGTCGTCCCCGCACACCTCGGTGCGGACGACGGCGGGCCGCTCGGACACCACGCACACGTCCTCGTGCGGCCACCACCAGCCGGCCGACGACAGCGCCGCGGCCCACAGGTCGAGGTGCCGGACCCGCTCGGGCGCGAACGGCACACCCGCGACCCGGCGCACGACGTCGAAGTAGGCGATCCGGGAGACGCACAACCGGTCGTACCAGGTGCCCGCCGCGCGCTCCGGGTCGTGCGCCGAACGCGCGGCCAGGCCGAGCGTGCCTCGCACCGAGGTGGCCAGCGAGAACTGCACCTGCTGCCGGAACAGGCCCGCCAGACCGGAGCAGTGCCCCCTGATCTCCTCATCGAGATCGAGGCGCAGCCGGGCCAGGGAGGCGCCGAGCGCGCGCACCGCGGGCCCCTCCAGGACGCCGGCACCGTGCGCGCGCAGGCGCATGCCGGGCGGGACGGTCTCGAAGGCCGCGAGCGGCGACGGGACCCAGTGGAATCGGGGTGGATCGAGCCCGGCCAGCCGGTAGAGGCCGGAGATGGCCGCTTCGGCGGCCGGACGGTCGGCGGGCCGCACGGACAGTGCCCGGCCCAGCCATTCCTCGCGGACGGCGGCAGCTTCCCGCTGCACGGCTCCGCTCATCGGATGCGGGCGGCAGCGCCCCTCTCATCGATCATGCCCCGCATGCTGACAGACCCCCACACGGCATGTCCAGAGGGTTACCTCAGTCCGCGTTCAGCAAGTGCCCAGGTTCGCCCCATAGACCGTCAGGTATGGGATTGTCGCGTCGCGGGTTTCTGGTGGGGACGGTGCTGGCCGGTGGGGCGGCGTTGGCGGGGGCGGCGGGAACGCTCGAACGCGGCGGCGGCTCGGACGCCACCGCCGCCACCGCCGCCGAACCGAGCGGCTACCTGACGCTGCCGGGCACGCAGCCGCCGAAGGTGACCGTCCGCCGGACCGGGCAGGTCGCGGCGGGGCTGGTGTTCCTCGGGCCGTTCCGCGGGACGGACTACGCCGACGCCCTCATCGTCGACGACGACGGCGAGCCGGTGTGGTTCCGCGGCTCGAAGGACCTCGTGACGGACCTGCGCGTGCAGACCTACAAGGGCGAGCCGGCGCTCACGTACTGGGAGGGCGCGCGGCTCGTCGGCGGGCACGGCGCGGGCACCGGGATCGTCCTCGACCGGAGCTACCAGCAGATCGCCGAGGTCCGGGCGGGCGAGGGCATGCAGGGCGACCTGCACGAGTTCCAGCTCACCGACCAGGGCACCGCGCTCCTCACCGCCTACCCCGAGGTCATCGCGGACCTGCGGCCGATCGGCGGGCCCCGCGAGGGGCACGTCTACGGCTGCCACGTCCAGGAGGTCGACGTGGAGACCGGCAAGGTGCTGCTCGACTGGAACGCGCTCGACCACATCGAGATCGCCGAGACGAAGATGCCGATGACCAAGGACACCGACGGGACGAAGGGCAAGACGTTCGACCCGGTCCACGTCAACTCGGTGCAGGCCTACGGCGACACGCTGCTGATCTCCGCGCGCGACACCTGCGCGCTGTACTCGATCGACCGGCGGACCGGTGCGGTGCGGTGGCGGCTCGGCGGCAGGCGCAGCGACTTCACGGTCGGGTCGCGTGCCGCGTTCGCCTGGCAGCACAACGCCCGCCGCCACGACGCCACCACGATCACGCTGTTCGACAACCACATCACCAACGTCGGCGACGGCGCGTCGCGCGGGGTCGTCCTGAAGATCGACGAGAAGGCCCGCAAGGCGACGCTGCTGCGGGAGTACACCGACGGCAAGACCTACGGGCAGTACATGGGCAACGTGCAGCTGCTCGAGAACGGCAACGCGGTCGTCGGCTACGGCTCAACGGCCACGGTGATCGAGTTCGGGCCGGACGGGCGCCCGGTCATGGAGATGACCGGGGCCGGCTCGTACCGGGCGTACCGGGCGCCCTGGTCGGCGCAGCCCAGGACCGTGCCGTCCGTCGCCATCGCGTCGGTGTCGGGCGGGCGGATGCGGGTGCACGCGAGCTGGAACGGCGCGACGGAGGTCGCGGCGTGGCGTTTCCTCACCGACGCGAACGCGGCCCGCTTCACGACCGCGGCGAGCGTCCGGCGGACCGGGTTCGAGACGGCCGCGACGATGCCGGTCGCGCCGCGCGTCGTCGCGGAGGCGCTCGCCTCGAACGGCCGGGTCCTCGCCCGGTCGGCCGTCCAGGCCGTGAGCGTCTGACCTCAGCTCCCGGGCGGCCGGTCCAGCGTGGAGTTCAGGGCGCGCAGGCGTTCCAGCTCGCGGCGGTCGCGCTTGGTGGGCCGCCCGGCGCCCCGGTCGCGGCGGCCGACCGGGATCAGCGCCTCGCGCGGCGGCGGGGGCGGGCTCTTGTCGATCAGGCACTCGGCCGCGGCGGCCGCCCCGACCCGCTTGCGGACGATCTTCTGCACCACGACGATGCGCTCCCGGCCGTCGTGCCGCAGCCGCACCTCGTCACCGATCTTCACCGCGGTGGACGGCTTGGCGCGCTCGTCGTTCACCCGCACGTGCCCGCCGCGGCACGCGGTCGTCGCCATCGACCGGGTCTTCAGCAGCCGGACGGACCAGATCCACAGATCGACCCGCACCGTCCCCTCGTCCGCCATGCACCGGAGTCTATTGACCGCGCGAAGTGCCCCGTCAACGGCTTATTCGATCACCGGTGGGCGGTGATCCAGGCGTCCGCCCGCTCCCACTGCGCGTACAGCCAGTTGATGCGGGCCTCCCGTTCTTCGGGGACGTCCTCGGCGGGGATCCGCCACCACCGGGCGCGGACCGGCTCGGTCAGCGGGACCCGCCGCCAGATGTCGCCGGCCGTGGCCATGCGGTCCAGGCCGACGTGCGCGACGAACACGACGTCCGCGCCGGGCGCCGCGTCGATCGCGGCGAGGACGCCGCCGGGGCGTGGCGGCATCAGGTTCCGCATCCGGGACGCGCGGGCGACCTCGCGCGGCCGGTCGTGGCGCGCCAGCCGCCGGATCGCCCGGTGCCGCCGCTCCGGCGAGAAGTTGCCGCCCTCCGGGAAGATCAGCAGCGCGTCGCGCGGCCCGAGGCCCTCCGCGAGCCGCCCGATGCTCTCGGTGGCGCCGCCGTGCTCGACGAACACGTTCGGCATCCGGTTGGCCGCGATGTCGATGCAGGGGTCGAGCTGCAACTCCGCCTTCATGACCACCCGGGGCCGCCGCCGGTACCCGGTGAGCAGGTGGTGGACGAGGATCAGCGCGTCGCCCGGCCCGGCGTGCCGGCTGAGGACGATCAGCGGCCGGTCGGCGCCCGTCCCGTCCCAGCTCCCCTCGTCCTCGACCCGCAGGCCGAGCCGCCGCCCCGCGACCCCGTAGAGCCCGGCGACATAGCGGCGGATGACGTCGTAATGCCGGTCGTCGTGGCCGCGTCCGGTGCACCACAGCCATGCGCACTCCGCAACCGCCGCCGACTCCCGCGTCCCCCACGCCAGCGCGAACCACAGGAACCGGACGGCCCTCTTACGCTTCCGTCCGAACAGCGCGCCGCACACCCAGACGACCGGAAACACAACGACGACAATCAGGGTCAGCAAGAGCAGCACCGGCGTGCAAACCAGCCGCCGGGCAATGGGGGGCGGTACCATTTCACGCCTGTTCTTTGAGGTATTTCATCGACGCCTCGTAAGCACGCTCGATATGCGCCGTGATACCGGACGCGTTCCGGTACCGCAACTGCGAGTAGTCCACCCCCGCCTTCCGTTCGCCGCCCGCCGGCAGGACGTGCACCGTCAACCCGTCCGGCAGCGCCGCCATCTCCTCGAAGAACCGGTGCCGCCGCGCGATCTCGAACGCGACCATTCCGACCTCCCACGGCCTGCGCGGCGGCGCCAGGGCCCGCTCGATCCGCCCTACCTGCAGAACGTAGATGGTCGTGGCGCCCAATGCCACCGCGCGCCCCACCGGAATGCTGTGCACCAGCCCGCCGTCGAAGTAATGCCTTCCGTCGATGCGCACCGGCGGCAGCAGTCCGGGCGCCGCGCACGACGCCAGCACCGCCGGAATCACCGGCCCGTCGGAGAACCAGTGCGCCATCGCCGTCTCGATCCCGGCCGCCACGCACTGGAACGGCACGGCCATTTCCGTGAACGTCCGGGCGGGCAGCAACTGGTCCATCATCCGCAGCAGCGGCTCCGCCGAATGCAGATGCGTGCCCGACCGCGCCAGCGTCCACAGCCGCTCCCACACCCGCGCCCCGAACACCTCCCGCGCCGCGTCGTCCGACCACAACCCGGCCAGCCGCCCGACCGCCGTGTCCGGCTCCGCCGCGACGAACGCCCCGTTCAGCGCCCCGATCGACGTCCCCACCACCAGGTCGGGCCGCACCCCGGCCTCCTCGAGCGCCCGCAGCATCCCCACCTCGTGCGCGCCGAGCACGCCACCGCCGCCCAGCACGAACGCCGTCTTCCCGGACTCCGCCACCCGTCCCTCCTTCGACGCCCCGGTCATCCCCCCAGAAGCCCGGACGAACCAACACGATCAGTCATAGCCTCCCGCCATGGGGAGAATCCTGGTCGGCACGGCCTCGTGGACGGACAAGACGCTGCTCTCCTCCGGCTGGTACCCGCCGGAGGCCAGGACCGCCGAGGACCGCCTGCGCTACTACGCCTCCCAGTTCCCGCTCGTCGAGGTGGACGCCACCTATTACGCGCCCCCTGCGGAACGGACCGCCCGCCTCTGGGCCGAGCGCACCCCGCCCGGTTTCGTCTTCAACGTCAAGGCGTTCTCCCTCCTCACCGGCCACCCGACCCGCCCCGGCTCCCTCTACAAGAACCTCCGCGACAAAGTCCCGGACAAACGGAACGTCTATCTGAAAGACGTTCCGGAGGACGTGGAGAACGAGGTCTGGGACCGCTTCCTCAGCGCCCTCCAGCCCCTCCACGACGCGGGAAAACTCGGCCTGCTCCTCTTCCAGTTCCCGGTCTGGTTTCCGCCCGGCGACCGCAACCGCGAGCGCATCCTCCGGGTGCGGGACCGCTGCGCCCCCATGCCGATCTGCGTCGAGTTCCGCAACGCCGCCTGGATGGACGACGAGCACCGCGACGCGACGCTCGCCTTCATGTCCGGCCACCGCATTCCCTACGTCGGCGTGGACATGCCGCAGGGCCACCGGTCCTCGATGCCGCCCGTCCTCGCGGCGACCGGCGACGCGGCCGTCGTCCGCTTCCACGGCCACAGCGAACGCTGGGACTCCACCGACGTCCGCGAACGCTTCGGCTACCTCTACACCGAAGCCGAGATGCGCTCCTGGGCGCCCCGGATCCGCGACCTGGCCGACCGCGTCGAAACGACCTACGTCGTCTTCAACAACTGCTGCGCCGACCATTCCCAACGCAACGCCACCCGCTTCACCGACCTTCTAGCATCGTGACCAGCGGAGATCACGCAACAACGCCACCGCCGAAGCGCCGTCCACAGCCTGTGGACAATTACATGGACCCGCAGCGCCGCTGAGATAAACCTGAGCGGCGGACACCACGTCCAACGGGCCGACAGGCGCAAGGGTCCCCCGCTCGCGGCGGTGGCCGTCCAGGACGGCAGCAGCCCGCCGCCCGCCGCGTTCTCGCCGGACGGGCGGTGCCCGATCTGCCTCACCGCTCCACGTGCTCCTGACCTCGGTTGCGGGTCTCGGGCACTGAGGGGGATCGCGCAGGATGGACGGTATGGCGACGAGGACGACAGAGCGGGGCGGGCTGGGGGCGACGATCCGCGCGTGGCGGGAGCGGTTGGTGCCGCCGGTCGCGGGGCCGCCGTCGGGGCGGGCCCGGCGCGCGGCCGGGCTGCGCCGCGAGGAGCTCGCCGAGCGGGCCGGGCTGTCGGTCGACTACGTGGTGCGCCTGGAGCAGGGGCGGTCCACGGCGCCGTCGGCCCAGGTCGTCGCCTCCCTGGCGCGCGCCCTGGAGCTGACCGGAGCCGAGCGCGACCACCTTTACCGCATGGCCGGGCTGGCCGCCCCGAGCGACGATCCGGTGTCCGACCACCTGCCGTCCGGCGTCCGGCGGGTGCTGGACCGGCTCGGGGACGTCGCGGTCGCGGTGTTCGCCGCGGACTGGCGGATGATCTGGTGGAACCCCGGCTGGGCGGCGCTCCTCGGCGACCCGTCGGCCAGGCCGCCGGAGCTGCGGAACTTCGCCCGGGAGAGGTTCCCGGTCGGTGCGGACGACGCGCGCATCGCCTCCTGGCCGGTGCTCGCGCACGACAGTGAGCGCTCCGACCTCGCGATCGTGTCCGACCTGCGCCGCGCGACCGGCCGCTTTCCCCGTGACGCGCGCCTGGCCGAGCTGGTCCGGCTGCTCGTCGCGGGAAATCCGACGTTCGCCCGGCTGTGGGCGAGCGGCACGGTGGCTGCCCACCGCGAGGACCGCAAGACGGTCGAGCATCCGCGGATCGGCCCGGTGGACGTGGACTGCGACGTGCTGACCGACGGCGACTCCGAGCTCAAGATCGTGATCTTGTCCGCGGCGCCCGGCAGCGCGGACGAGGCCCGGCTGCGGCTCGCCATGGCCGGCGGCTGATCGCCCCCCGGCGCCGGGCGTGTGCCCGGCCCCGGAGGGTTCCGGATCAGCGGTGGGTGCGGAGGCCGTAGCCGTAGGGGAACAGCGGGTGGTAGTTCTTGTCGCCGACGTTGATCGGCTCCTGGGACTCGCTGCGCGGCCACGTCACGGGGAGGCGGCCGGTGTAGGCGCGGTGGCCGAAGAGGGTGTCGGACACCCCGGCGCCCTCGCTGCCCGGCAGCCACGACATGACGAACGCGTCCATCTTCGGCAGCTCGTCGGTGACGATCTGCGGGCGCCCGGCGACGTCGAGGACGACGCACTTCTTGATCGCGGAGCAGACCTTGTCGATGGCGGCCTTGTCGGCGTCGGACAGGTTGAGGGTGTGGCCGTTGCCGACGTCGCCGACGCCCTCGGCGTACGGGGTCTCGCCGACGACCACGACCCCGACGTCACTGCCGGCCGTCGGCGCGGACGCGTCGGCGCTGTAGGTGACGTTCTTGGCGTTCTGCTGGATGCCCTGCAGGATCGTCGTCCCCGGGATGGTGTTGCCGGAGCCGCCCTGCCAGGTGACCGTCCAGCCGCCGGCCTGGTTGCCCATGTCGTTGGCGTTCACGCCGGCGACGTAGATGCGCTGGGACTTCTTCAGCGGCAGCACGTCGCCGGAGTTCTTCAGCAGCACCTGCGACTTGCCGGCGGCCTCGCGGGCGACGGCGCGGTGCGCGGGCGAGCCGACGGACTTGATGTTCGTCCGGTCCGTGTACGGGTGCTCGAACAGTCCGAGTTCGAACTTGGACTTCAGGATCCGGCTCACCGCGTCGTCGATGCGGGACATCGGGACGCGTCCGGCCTGCACCTCGGCGAGGAGCGTCTGCTCGAACTGCGGCGAGCTGTAGGGCTCCATGAACATGTCCATGCCCGCGTTGACGGACGTGCGGACCTGCGTGGCGTAGTCGCCGGGGATCTGGTGGATGGCCTCCCAGTCGCTGATCAGGAAGCCGTCGAACCCGATCTTCTGCTTGAGGACGTCGGTGAGCAGCTCCTTGTTGGCGCTCATCTTGACCGGGTTGCCGACGCCGTCCTCGGTCCAGTCGACGCTGGAGAACGACGGCATGATGCTGCCGACCCCGTACTTCCTGACCGCGAGAACGTAGGGCGCGAGGTCGATCCGGTCGAACGTCCGGCGGTCGGTGACGGTGACGCCCTGGTCGATCGTGTACGTCCCGCTGGTGGACGACCCGAACTTGGTGTCGCCGTCGCCCGCGTAGTGCTTGGCGGTCGCCAGGACGTGCGTCGGGTCGGCGAGGTCCTTGGTGCGCCGGCCCTGGAACCCTTCGAGGGCCGTCTCCATCTTCATGACCAGGGCCGGGTCCTCGCTGAAGGACTCGTAGGTGCGGCCCCAGCGCAGGTCGCGGGAGACGCAGACGCAGGGCGCGAAGACCCACTGCGGCCCGGTCGCGCGGGTCTCGGTCGCGGTGATCTGCTCTTCCCTGCGGACGAGGTCCGCGTCGCGGGTGGCGCCCATCGCGTTGTTGTGCGGGAAGACGGTGGCGCCGACGAGGTTGTTGTCGCCGTGCACCGAGTCGATCCCGTACAGCAGCGGGATCTTCAGCCGGGTGTTCAGCGCGGCCGCCTGGTACCGGTCGACCATGTCGGCCCAGCCGGACGGGGTGTTGTCGGCCGGCACGGAGCCGCCACCGGACAGCACCGAGCCGAGGCCGAGCGCGGTGATCTGGCTCGGGTCGGAGTCGATGGCGCCGCGTTCGGCCTGCGTCATCTGGCCGATCTTCTCCTGCGGCGTCATCCGGCCGAGCAGGTCGGAGACGCGCTGCGCGACGGGCAGCCGCGGGTTCAGGTAGGGCGCGGAGGCGGGCGCGCCCGCGAACGCGGTGTCGACCGCCGCCGTGGGCAGGACGGCGGCGGCGACCGCGATCGCGATCAGTGAACGCCTGGTCCGGGTGGCCGTTCGTCTGTGGGGGTGTCGCAAGGTCCCTCCTGGGTCGCTGACGGCGACGCGGCGCGGCCCGGCAGGGCCGCTCGCCCGCCCCGCCCGCGGCGGACGGGGACGTCCGCGACGGAGCGGGCGGGGTCACGGCGCGCCCGGACGGCCATGACCCCTTGCGGCGGGCTTCAGCGTCACCAGGAACCTCCCCCGCCCTTGATCACCTGTCAAGCACCTCCCGCCCCGCCTGGATGATCTTGGTTGGAGGATGGGCCGCGGGGGCTTGACGGGAACTAAGTTCACCCTTTAAATCATCGGCTGAATTAAGCCTGCGCACCGGGGCCGGGACCCGTGACGCCCGCCCCGGCTTCGCGCTGCCCGGGGATGGCACCCGGCCGGCGGCCCGTCCGGCACGGTGGCCACACCCGGCCGCGATCCCGGCGCTCTGGGACGCGGCCGTCCGAAACTGTGCGGACCTTGTCGTTCCAGACGCTCGTCCCGGACCGGCGCGCCGGCGAGCATGGCGCCATGGACGACTTCGACCCGGACGAACGGGCCTGGTGGCGGGCCGCGCTCGCCGTCGCGACGGTGGGCTGGGGCGCGCAGCAGTTCGCTCCGCTTCTGCTGATGTACCGCGCGAGGCTCGGCCTCACCGCGACGACCGTGCAGGCCACCTTCGGCATGTACGTGCTCGGCCTGGTCCCCGGCCTGCTGCTCGGCGGCCCGGTGTCGGACCGGTACGGCCGCCGCCGGGTGCTCGTCCCAGCGCTCGCCGTGTCCGCGGCCGGCACGGCCCTGCTGGTCCTCGGCGGGACGGGCGCCGGCTGGCTGTTCGCCGGACGGCTCGTCGCCGGTATCGCGAGCGGCGCCGCGTTCAGCGCCGGATCGGCCTGGATCAAGGAGCTCTCGGCGTCCCGGGCGGGGGCCGCGCCGCGCCGGCTCACGATCGCGATGAGCGTCGGGTTCGGCCTCGGGCCGCTGGTCGCCGGGGTCCTCGCCCAGTGGGCGCCCGCCCCGTCCGTCCTGCCGTACGCGCCGCATCTGCTGCTCGCCGCCGTCGCGCTGCTGCTCGCCGTCCGGGCGCGGGAGACCCGGCGGGCGGACGCGGCGCGCGGCGGCCAGGCGGCGAGGGTGCGGAGCCGGATGGCGAGGGTGCGGAGCCGGGCGGCGAGATCGGTCGGCCGGGGAGGCAACGATCATCCTTCCGTCGAGCAGAATGGCACTGTGATCGAGATGTCGCGGGAGGCGTTCGAGGAGCTGGTCGGGGAGGCCCTCGACACCATCCCGGCCGAGCTGACCGCGCACATGCGCAACGTCGTCATCGTGGTCGAGGATGACGCACCCGAGCGCGGCCTGCTGGGCCTTTACCAAGGCGTACCCCTCACCGAGCGCGGTGACTGGTACGGGGCCGTCCTGCCCGATCACATTTCGATCTATCGCCGGGAGATCCTCCGGATCTGCGACACCGAGGACGACGTCGTGGCGGAGGTGCGGATCACGGTGATTCACGAGATCGCGCATCATTTCGGGATTGATGACCGCCGGCTCCACGAGCTGGGGTATTGAGCCCGACCGGCAGCGCGTTTCAATATTTGGGCACGGTAGGTCACATAACTGCCACGCAGCGTGAGTTAATAGGAGGGTCGTCCACCCCTGGACGAGCCGAACTGGAGCGCGCGTGGCGGGAAGGCAGACCGGCCGGCACCGGCGTCCGGCGGAGGAGCAGGCGACCTACCGCGAGGTGTTCGCGGTGGGTGAGTTCCGCGCCCTCTGGCTGGCGCAGGCGCTGTCGTTCGTCGGGGATCAGCTGGCGCAGGTGGCGCTGGCCGTGCTGGTGTACCAGCACACCGGCTCCGCGTTGCAGACCGCCGTCACCTACGCGCTGACGTACCTGCCGCCGATCGTGGGCGGGCCGGTGCTGTCCGGACTCGCCGACCTGTTCCCGCGCCGCACGGTCATGATCGTCTGCGACGTGCTGCGGGCGTGCCTGGTCGCCCTGATGGCGCTGGTGACGATGCCGTTCGCGGGGCTGTGCCTGCTGGTCTTCGCGACCGTGCTGCTGGGCACCCCGTTCACCGCCGCGCGCGCCGCCGTCCTGCCGGACGTCCTGGAGGGCGACCGGTACGTGGCGGGGTCGGCGATCAACAACATGACCCACCAGGGCACGCAGATGCTCGGGTTCCTGGCCGGCGGCGCGATCGTCGCGGTCGTCGGGCCCTACCAGGCGCTCGCCATCGACGCGCTGACGTTCGGCATGTCGGCGGTGGTCCTGGTGGGCGGCCTGCGGCCGCGCGCCGCGCCGAAGCGCCGGGAGCGCGAATCGCTCGGCCTGTGGCGCGGCACGCGGGACGGGGCGCGCCTGGTGTTCGGCGACCCGGTGCTGCGGTCGCTGGTGTCGTTCGCGTGGCTGTGCGCGTTCTACGTCGTCCCGGAGGGGCTCGCGGCACCGTACGCGGCGACGTTCGACGACAGCGCCGTGACGGTCGGGGTCCTGATGTCGGCGATGCCGACCGGCATGGTGTTCGGCGCGTTCCTGTTCAGCCGGTTCGTCCGCCCGACGAACCGGCTGCGGCTGATGGGATGGATGTCGATGGCCGCCTGCCTGCCGCTGGTCGGCGCCGGCGTGCATCCGCCGCTGTGGGGCGTGGTCGTCCTGTGGGCGATGGCCGGCATGGGCAGCGCGTACCAGCTCGCGGCCAACGCGGCGTTCGTCGCGGCCGTGCCGGCGGCCGGCCGCGGCCAGGCGTTCGGCCTCGCCCAGTCCGGCATCCTCGCCGGCCAGGGCATCGGCATCCTGGTCGGCGGCGCCGCGACGCAGGTCCTCGGCCCCGAGACGGTGGTGGCCCTCGCGGGCGTCATGGGGCTGTCGGTCGCCGCGATGCTGTCGCTGTCCTGGAACCAGGTCCGTTCCGGCGTCATCACCACCATGAACGACCGGGCCGGGCCCGTCGAGGTCCCCGCGTCCCGCGACGACGACCTGCCCGGCATCCGCCGCTCCGCCCCCGCACCCTGAACGATCAGATCAGGCGTGGGTCCGGTTCTTGTTGACGGCGTCCTTGGTGCGCTGGACCGCGTCCTGCACGTTCGGGTTGTCCTGGGCCTTCTTGAACAGGTCCTCGGCGACGGACGTCGCGGCGCCCTCCTCGGGGATCAGCAGCCAGGCGATCACGTAGAGCGCGATGCCCGCCCCGCCGAATACCGTGAAGACGGCCAGAACGAGCCGGACGACGTTGGCCTCCACGCCGAGGAACTCGGCGGCGCCGGAGCAGACGCCGGCGAGCATCCGCCCGTCGCGGGTGCGGCGGAGCCGCCGTTCGGTGGTGCCCTTGTTCATGTCCATGCCTCGATGATGCCCATCAACGGGGGAACGCGACATCCGGAACCGCCCTGATTCGTCCCTGACCCGCGCCCCTGAGGCGGTCCCCGAGGGGAATCCCCGCGGTCGCGGGCACGTTGGGCGCAGTACCCGCGACCCTTGAGCGGCGCTTAAGGTCGGTGTGAAGGGTTAATGACTGGACGTCCCGGACCGCCCCTCGGCAGACTCGTCGGCCCAGGTAGCGGGACGGACGCACGAGCAGAGCAGGACGAGCAGAGGGAGCGGCATGAGGATCGGGATCGTCGGGGCCACCGGCCAGGTCGGGGGCGTGATGCTTCGCATCCTGGCGGAACGCGGATTCCCGGTGGACGAGCTGCGGCTGTTCGCCTCGGCCCGGTCGGCCGGGCGGAAGCTGCCCTGGGGCGACACCGAGATCACCGTCGAGGACGCGGCGGCCGCCGACTACGCGGGCCTCGACATCGTGCTGTTCTCCGCGGGGAAGGGCTCGTCCAAGGAGCTGGCGCCGAAGGTCGCCGCCGCGGGCGCCGTCGTGATCGACAACTCGTCGGCCTGGCGGATGGACCCGGACGTCCCGCTGGTGGTCGCGGAGGTCAACCCGCGCGCCGCGACGGACCGTCCCAAGGGGATCATCGCCAACCCGAACTGCACGACGATGGCCGCGATGCCGGTGCTGCGGCCGCTGCACGCCGAGGCCGGGCTGGCCGCGCTGGTCGTGTCGACGTACCAGGCGGTGTCGGGCAGCGGCCTCGCGGGCGTGTCGGAGCTGCACGAGCAGGCGCGCAAGGTCGTGGAGAACGCCGACCGGCTCACCCACGACGGCGCGGCGGTCGAGTTCCCGGACCCGCAGGTGTACGTGCGGCCCATCGCGTTCAACGTGCTGCCGATGGCGGGCTCGATCGTGGACGACGGCCTCGCCGAGACCGACGAGGAGCAGAAGCTCCGCAACGAGAGCCGCAAGATCTTGGAGATCCCGGACCTGAAGGTGTCGGGCACCTGCGTGCGGGTGCCGGTGTTCAGCGGGCACTCGCTGCAGATCAACGCCCGGTTCGAGCGTCCGATCGGGCCGGAGCGGGCGAGCGAGCTGCTGTCCGGCGCGCCCGGCGTGGTGCTGGCGGACGTCCCGACGCCGCTGCAGGCCGCCGGGCAGGACCCGACCTACGTCGGCCGGATCCGCCGCGACGAGACCGTGGACAACGGGCTCGCGCTGTTCTGCTCGGGCGACAACCTGCGCAAGGGCGCCGCGCTCAACGCCGTCCAGATCGCCGAGCTGGTCGCCGCCGAGTAGCGCAAGCAAAGCCGGATAAGTCCGGCAAATCCGGGCGAATTGAACCGATCACGTGCCGGCCCCGTCTGACTGCCGGCACGTGATCGTTTGTTCGTGGGGGAGCCCGGATGAGGCGTTTTATGATCATGACCGCGGGGGCGGCAGGGGGAGTGGTGCTGCTGGGGGCCTGCGGCGGCGGAGGCGGCGGGGACGTCAAGGGGGCCGGGACCGCCGCCGTGTCGGCGCCGGCGATCGGCGCGACCAGCACCCCGGATCTCGGAGGCGGCGGCGGGCAGCGGACGGCGCCGCGCAAGACGGCGGTCCCGCCCCGCGCCGCCACCC
Source organism: Actinomadura napierensis (assembly GCF_039529375.1). Lineage (NCBI taxonomy): Bacteria > Bacillati > Actinomycetota > Actinomycetes > Streptosporangiales > Thermomonosporaceae > Actinomadura > Actinomadura napierensis. The sequence continues at coordinate 778 of NZ_BAAAMR010000083.1, read as the reverse complement.
TCGGCCCGCTCGGCTACGGCACGCTCCGGCTCGGCATGAAGGCGGGCCAGCTGCGCGGCAGCGGGCTGCTCGTCGGCAAGGTGCGCGGCCGGGCCGGCGGCTGCGATGGCTACGACCTGCGGACGCACCGCACCCCGAAGGGCTCGGCCGGCGTCTACTACTCCGCCCGCCTCGGCATCGCGACGATCTTCGCCGTCGGCGGGATGCGCACCCCGCAGGGGATCGGCGTCGGCTCCACCCTGGCGCAGGTCAAGCAGGCCTACCCGAGGCTGGCCACCGGCGTGAACGGCTCGTCGGCGCCCGTCTCGGGCAACCCGCACGCCGTCTACAGCCTCCTGCTCAAGGGCGGCCGCGTCACCTCCCTCGCGCTCGACCTCGCCGGCCAGACCTGCCACAACTGACCGGGCGCGGTCAACCTGCGCGGCGGCCCTTGACCTCCAAGGAGTCGAGCAGCGCGGCGGTGGAGCGGGCGATCTCTTCGACGGCGCGGTCGAAGGCCTCCGCGTTGTGGGCCGCCGGGGAGCGGAACCCGGAGATCTTGCGGACGTACTGGAGCGCTGCGGCCCGGACGTCCTGGTCGGTCACGTCCTCGGAGAACGGCGGGCGGAGCGTCTTGATGCTGCGGCACATGTCTCTATTGTGACCCGCGGCACCGACAGTCCCGCCGGACGTGCGTGGGGCCCCGGCGCCCAGCAGAGGTGGGGGGCGCCGGGGCCCGGCGGGGGGCGGGTCCCCGTAAGGCGGCGGGCCGCGCGGGACGGGCCGAGATCCCGTCCCG
>NZ_BAAAMR010000082.1:0-43612 GCF_039529375.1 Actinomadura napierensis | reverse complement strand
CGGCCCCGCCGCGCGCGGCCCGGCCGCCGCGCCGTGCGCGCCGGGCCAGCTCGCCGCGGTCATCTACACCTCGGGTTCGACCGGGTCGCCGAAGGGCGTGCTGATCGACCACGCCGCCCTGCTCGCCGTTCACGGCGCCTGGTCCGCCGCGTTCCTGCCCGAGGGCACGCGCCATCGGTGGCTGTCGATGGCCAGCGCCAGCTTCGACGTCTTCACCGGCGATCTGGTGCGGGCGCTCGGCAGCGGCGGGACCCTGGTGCTCGCGGCGTCCCGCCTGCAGGCCTCGGTGGCCGACCTGGCCGACGCGGTGGCCGCGCACGAGGTGAACGCCTTCGAGTCGGCCCCCCGGTTCGTGGACGAGCTGGTCGAGCACGTCGAGCGCACCGGCCGGTCCCTGCCGTCCCTGCGGCTGCTGCTCGTGACCACCGACACCTGGCGCCGCTCCTCGGCCGCACGGGCGCGGAAGGCGTTCGGACCGGCCGTCACACTGCGGACCGCCTTCGGGATCACCGAGGCCACGGTCGACTCCACGTCCAGCGACCTCGCCGCACTCGACGTCGGCGCGGACGGTGCCACCCCGATCGGCGGCCCCCTGGCCGGCACCCGCGTCTACGTCCTGGACCGGCACATGGCCCCGGTGCCGGTCGGCGTCCCTGGCGAGCTGTTCATCGCCGGGGCCGGCCTCGCGCGCGGTTACGCCGGGCGGCCGGATCTGACCGCCGCGCGGTTCCTGCCCGATCCGTTCCGCGGGGACGGCGGGCGGCTGTACCGCAGCGGCGACCGGGTGCGCTGGCTCCCGGACGGCGAGCTGGAGTTCCTCGGCCGGGTCGACCACCAGGTCAAGGTGCGCGGCTTCCGGATCGAGCCCGGCGAGGTCGAGGCGGCCCTCACCGCCCACCCGGCCGTCGCCGCGGCCGCGGTCGCCGCCCGGGGCCGGAACGGTGACGTCCGGCTGGTCGGCTACGTGGTACCCGGCGATGCCGCGCCCCCGCCACCGGCGTCGGAGCTGCGGGCGTTCCTGCGGCGGACGCTCCCGGACCACATGATCCCGGGCGCCTTCGTCGACCTGGCCGCGCTGCCCGTCACGCCCAACGGCAAGGTCGACCGGGCCGCGTTGCCCGCGCCGGACGGAACACGGCCCGACCTCGGCACCGGGTTCGCCGCGCCGCGCACTCCCACCGAGGAGGCCGTCGCCGCGATCTGGGCCCGGGTGCTCGGCGTGGAACGCGTCGGCGTGCACGACGACTTCTTCGACCTGGGCGGCCATTCGCTGCTCGCCACCCGGGTCCTCGCCCGGTTGCACTCCGCCTTCGGGGTGCGGCTCGGCCTGGTCGCCCTGTTCGACCGGCCCACCGTCGCCGCGCTCGGCGAGGCCGTCGAGGAACGGCTGCTGGAGGAGATCGAGCGGATGTCGGACGAAGAGGCGACGCGCGCACTGGACCTGCTCGACCTGCCCGCGGGGACCGACGAGGACGGAGCGACCCGGTGACCATCTCCGCCGAAGACCTGATCAGCGACCTGGAAGGCCGCGGTGTACGGCTGTACCTGAACGACGGCCGGCTCCGGGTCGTCGCCCCGGTCGACGCCCTCACCGACGGCCACAAGCGGGACGTCGCCGACCTCCGCGAGGAGATCATCGGGCTGCTGAAGGGGCGCGCGGGGCCGCCGCCGATCGAGCGGGCGGAGCGCGCCGGGCCGCCGCCGCTGTCGTTCGCGCAGCAGCGCCTGTGGTTCCTGGACCGGCTCGAACCGGGGTCGGCCGAGTACGTCATGCCGCTCGTCCTGCCGCTGCACGGACCGCTGGACGTGCCCGCCCTCACCGCCGCCCTGGAAGCGATCACGGCACGGCACGACGTGCTGCGGACGACCCTGGTCACCGGCGCGGACGGCGTGCCCCACCAGCACGTCGAGCCGCCCGGCCGCCGCCCGGTACTGGAGTTCCGGGACCTGAGCGGGCGGCCGGACGCGGTCGCCGCGACGCGGGAACTCGTCGACGCCGACGAGGTGACCCCGTTCGACCTCGCCGAGGGCCCGCTGCTGCGCGCCCGCCTGATCAAGGTCGGCCCGGACGACCACGTGCTCAGCCTCTGCATGCACCACGCGGTGTCGGACGACTGGTCGATCCAGGTGCTGCGGCACGAGCTGACCGTCCTGTACGAGGCGTTCTCCCGTGGCGAGCCGTCACCGCTGCCGCCGCTCCCGCTGCAGTACGCCGACTTCGCGGTGTGGCAGCGGGAGTGGCTGCGCGGCGCCGTGCTCGACGCCGAGCTGGGCCATTGGCGGCGCACCCTCGTGGGGGCCCAGCCGCTGGAACTGCCCACCGACCGGCCCCGCCCGGCCGTCCGCTCGTCCGACGGCGACGCGGTCGAGTTCGAGGTCTCCGCGGAGGCCGTGTCGCGGCTGCGCGCGTTCGGCCGCTCCTCCGGCGCCACCATGTTCATGACGCTGCTGTCGGCGTTCGCGGTCGTGCTCGGGAAGTTCGCCGGGCAGGACGACGTCGTCGTGGGGACCCCGGTCGCCAACCGCGACCGCGCCGAGCTCGAAGGCCTGATCGGGTGCTTCGTCAACACCCTCGTGCTGCGGCTGGATCTGGCGGGCGACCCGGCGCTGGCCGACGTGGTGGCGCGCGCCCGGACGACCTCGCTGGACGCGTTCGCCCACCAGCACGTGCCGTTCGAGCAGCTCGTCGACGCGCTCGCCGCCGACCGCGACCGGTCCCGCACGCCGCTGTTCCAGGTGCTCTTCAACTACGACCAGATCGATGCCGCGCCGGGCGCGGACGAGGGCGGGCTCCAGGCAGGGGCGGACGGCCCGGCGGTCGGGATCAGCGCGAAGTTCGACCTGACGCTCTTCCTCGTCGAACGGGACCAGGACCTCACCGGCTCCATCGAGTACAGCACCCAGCTGTTCGACCGGGCGACCGTGGAACGGTTCGCCCGTTGCCTGGTGACGGTGCTGGAGCTGCTGGCCGCCGACCCGGCGCTGCCGCTGTCGGAGGTGTCGCTGCTGGACGGTGCCGACCGTGCGCGGACGCTGGGGGAGTGGGCGGGCACCGGCGGTGCCGTCCCCCGCGCGGTGGACCCGCACGCGCTGGCCGCCGCGCCGTCCGAGGTCGCCGCCGTGGTGGCGGCCGACACGACGCTCTCGTACGGGGAACTGCGCGAACGCTCGGGACGGCTCGCGGGGCACCTGCGCGACCTCGGCGTGGGCGCGGAGACCGTCGTGGGTGTGTGCCTTCCCCGGGGCGTGGACGTGGTGGTGACGCTGCTGGCGGTCTGGCAGGCCGGCGGCGCCTACCTGCCGTTGGATCCCGGGCTTCCGGTGGAACGGCTGGCGTTCATGCTGGCCGACAGCGGGGCGTCGGTGGTGGTGGGCACGGTCGACTCGGTCGGCGACCTGCCGGTGGGCCGGGTCCGGCTGGTGACGCTGGACGATCCCGCCACCGTCGCGCTGTCGGCTGCGGCCCGGCCGCCCGCGCCCGAGCCGCTCGATCCCGGCCGCCTGGCGTACGTCATCTACACCTCGGGCTCGACGGGGCGGCCCAAGGGCGTCCAGGTGACGCACGGCGGCCTCGCGGCCTATCTGGACGGCGTGATCGATCGCGTCGGCCTCGGCCCCGGCTCGTACGCGATGGTCCAGTCGGCGGCGACGGACTTCGGCAACACGGTGCTGTTCGGTGCGCTGCGCTCGGGCGGGACCCTGCACCTGATCGACGCCGAAGTGGCGGCCGACCCCGCGGCCCTGCGCGCCTACCTGCTGGCACACCCGATCGACTTCCTGAAGATCGTGCCGTCGCATCTGGCCGCTCTCGCGGCCGGCGGGGAGCTGTCGGAGCTGTTGCCCGCACGCGTGCTCGTCCTGGGTGGGGAAGCGGCCCCGGCGGGTCTGGTGGACGAGGCGCTGGAGGCCGCTGAGTGTGCGGTGGTCAATCACTATGGGCCGACGGAGACGACGGTTGGTGTGGCTACGGCTCGGTTGGAGCCGGGTGGTGGTGTGCCGATCGGGTGTCCGTTGCCGCATGCGCGTTTGTACGTGCTGGATCGGTTCCTGAATCCGGTGCCGGTGGGGGTGGTGGGTGAGCTTCATATCGCCGGTGTGGGGGTGGCGCGTGGTTATCGCGGTCGTCCGGACCTGACGGCGGATCGGTTCGTGCCTGATCGTTTCGTTGGTGACGGTTCGCGGATGTATCGCAGTGGGGATCGGGTGCGGTGGCGGGCGGACGGGCAGTTGGAGTTCTTGGGTCGTGTCGATGACCAGGTGAAGGTGCGCGGCTTCCGGGTCGAGCCCGGCGAGGTGGAGGCGGCACTGACCGCCCTTCCGGGAGTCGCGGCCGCGGTCGTGGTCGCCGATGGCGAGGGCGCGGAGCGTCGCCTCGTCGCCTACCTGGTCCCGGCCGACGAGGGCGAGGGCGTCCCCGGGGCGGGTGAGCTGCGCGCGCAGTTGGCGCGGACCTTGCCCGATCCCCTGGTCCCGGCGGTGTTCGTGGAGTTGGCGTCGCTGCCGCGCACGGCGAACGGGAAGGTCGACCGGAAGGCGCTGCCCGATCCGGATTCGGCACGTGGCGAGGTGGCCGGTTCGCGGGTGGCGCGCACGCCCGTCGAGGAAGTGCTGGCGGGACTGTGGGCTCAGGTCTTGGGCCTGGAGCGTGTCGGGGTCGATGACAACTTCTTCGAGCTGGGTGGGCACTCGCTGCTGGCCACGCAGGTGATTTCTCGAATCCGGGGCGTGCTGGGCGTCGAGGTGCCGTTGTCGGAGTTGTTCGACCATCCGACGGTGGCCGGGCTCGCGGCCGTGGTGGCCGGGGCGTCGCCGGGCGGGTCCGCGCCGCCGATCGTGCCCGTGGACCGGCACGATCGGCGGTTGCCGTTGTCGTTCGCGCAGCAGCGGTTGTGGTTCCTGGACCGGCTCGAACCCGGCTCAGCGGAGTACAACGCCCCGCTGGCCTTGCGGCTCACCGGAACGCTGGACGTCAGGGCCCTCCGCACGGCGCTCGACGAACTGGTCGAACGCCACGAGGTGCTGCGGACGCGCCTGGTCACCGACGACGACGGTGTGCCCCACCAGGTGATCGACCCGCCGGACGCGGTGGATCTGCCTCTGGTCGACCTCACGGGTGAGGCGGACCCGGAGACGGTCGCCTACGACCTGGTCACCGCGGACGCCGAGGCGCCGTTCGACCTGTCGGTGGGGCCGTTGCTGCGGGCTCGGCTGTTCGTGCTGGCTCCTGATGATCATGTGTTGGGTCTGTGTGTGCATCATGTGGTGTCGGATGAGTGGTCGGCGGGTGTGTTGCGGGACGAGCTCTCGGCTCTGTACGAGGCGTTTTCCCGTGGTGAGGCGTCTCCGTTGGCGCCGTTGCCGGTGCAGTACGCCGATTTCGCGGTGTGGCAGCGCGAGTGGTTGCGTGGCGAGGTGCTGGAAGGCCAGCTTGGGTACTGGCGGGATCGGCTCGCCGGGCTGCCGATGCTGGAACTGCCCACCGACCGGCCGCGCCCGGCGGTCCGGTCGTCCCGGGGCGCGGTGGTCGACTTCGACCTGCCCGCCGAGGTCGCCGAGGGCCTGCTGGAGCTCACCCGCGACCGCGGCGCGACGATGTTCATGACGTTGCTGGCCGCGTTCACGGTGCTTCTCGGCCGGTACGCCGATCAGGACGACGTCGTGGTCGGTACGCCGATCGCGGGCCGCAACCGGGCCGAGACCGAGGGCCTGATCGGGTTCTTCGTCAACACGCTGGTGATGCGGACCGACCTGTCGGGCGACCCCACGTTCGGTGAACTGCTGGACCGGGTGCGCCGAGGCGCGCTGGAGGCCTACGTCCACCAGGACCTCCCGTTCGAGCAGCTCGTCGACGCCCTCCAACCCGACCGCGACCGATCCCGCCACCCGCTCTTCCAGGTCATGTTCGGCGTCGACTGGCGGGACGCGCCCGCGCCGCGGCCGGACGGGCTCGCGATCGACCCGGGCCCCGTGGACCGGTCGGTCGCCCAGTTCGACCTGACCGTGACGCTCGGCGGCGACGGCGACCTGCTCGGCGGTGAGATCGAGTACGCGACCGACCTGTTCGACGAGCCCACCGCGCGCGCGATGGCACGCCACCTGGCCGCCGTTCTGACGGCGGTGGCGGCGGCACCCGACCGGCGGCTGTCGGAACTGCCGCTGCTCGCCGCCGGCGAGCGACGCACGATCGTCCACGACTGGAACGCGACCGCGCTTCCGTCGCCCGAGGTGGGCGGCGTGCACGAACTGGTGACCGAGCAGGCCCGGCTGCATCCCGCCGAGACCGCGGTGATCTGCGGAGAGGAGTCGCTCACCTACGCCGAACTGGAGGAGCGCGCCGGCCGCCTGGCGCGGCACCTGCACGACGTCGGCGTCGGGCCCGAGGTCGTCGTGGGACTGTGCCTGCCGCGCGGCATCGACATGGTCGTCTCCCTGCTCGCCGTGCTCAAGGCGGGCGGCGCGTACCTGCCGCTCGACCCCGGCTACCCGGCTGACCGGCTCGGCTTCATGGTGACCGACGGCCGGGCCTCGGTGCTGGTCGGGCACGCGGCGCTCATCGACGACCTGCCCGTGGGCCGGGCCCGCACGGTGGCGCTGGACGACCCGGTCACGACGGCGCTGATCGACGCCGTGCCCGCCGGACCGTTCGCCGTGCCCGCGCATCCGGACCGGCTCGCCTACCTGATCTACACCTCGGGCTCGACCGGGCGCCCGAAGGGCGTCCAGGTCACCCACCGGGGCGCGATCAACCTCGCCGCCGCCCAGCGGGAGGCCTTCGGCGCGGGGCCCGGTGACGCGCTGCTGCAGTTCGCCCCGTTCAGCTTCGACGCCGCGGTCTGGGAAGTCCTGATGGCCTGGACGGCCGGAGCGGCACTGGTCGTGGCGACCTCCGCCGAACGTGCCGATCCCGCGCTGCTGACCGCGCTGATCCAGCGGCGCGGGGTGACGGCGGCGACGGTCCCGCCGTCGCTGCTCGGCGCGCTCGATCCCGGCGGCCTCGGCGGCCTGACGACGCTCGTCACCGCGGGCGAGGAGTTGAGCGCGGACGCCGCCGCCCGCTGGGCGCCCGGCCGCCGGCTCTTCAACGCCTACGGCCCGACCGAGACCACCGTCTGCGCGTCCATGGCCCGCTGCGAACCCGATGCTGCGGGACCGCCGCCGATCGGCGCCCCCATCGGCGGCATGCGGGTGTACGTGCTGGACCGCGCGCTGCGGCCGGTGCCGCCCGGCGTGCCGGGCGAGCTGTACGTGGGCGGGCCGGGCGTGGCGCGCGGCTACGCCCACCGCCCGGCCCTGACCGCCGAACGGTTCGTGTGCGACCCGTTCACCGCGGACGGGACGCGCCTCTACCGGACCGGCGACCGGGTGCGGTGGCGCCGGGACGGGCGGCTGGAGTTCCTGGGCCGGGTGGACGAGCAGGTCAAGGTGCGCGGCTTCCGCGTCGAGCCGGGTGAGATCGAGGCCGCGCTCCGGGCGCATCCCGCCGTGGCGGCGGCCGTGGTGGTCGCCCGCGGTGAAGGGGACGGCCGGCACCTGGTGGCCTATGCGGTGCCCGCGGACCCGGGGGAGGGGCTCCCGGACCTCGGCGAGCTGCGTGACCTGCTCGGCCGTTCCCTCCCCGAGCATCTGATCCCGTCGGTCATCGTCGAGCTGACCGCGCTGCCCCTCACCCCCAGTGGCAAGATCGACCGCGCCGCGCTGCCCGCGGTGGACTCCGCCGCCGGCCGTCCGGCCACCGCCGGGGAACACGTCGCGCCCCGCACCCCGACCGAGGAGATCCTCGCCGGAATCTGGGCGGAACTGCTCGGCCTCGACCGCGTCGGCGTGACGCACGGCTTCTTCGAGCTGGGCGGCCACTCCCTGCTGGCGACCCGGCTGGTCTCGCGGATCCGGAGCGTCTTCGGCGTCGAGGTGCCGCTGGCGTCGCTCTTCGAGCGCACCACCGTGGCCGATCTGGCCCGGATGGCGGACGGCGACGACGAGGGCCCGGCGGCGCCGCTCGTGCCGATGGACCGGCGCGGGCCGCTGCCGTTGTCGTTCGCCCAGCAGCGGCTGTGGTTCCTGCAGCGGCTCGACCCGGAGAGCACCGAGTACAACGTGCCGATCGCGATCCGGTTCGGCGCCGGCCTGGACACCGGCGCGCTGACCGGAGCGTTGGACGCGCTCGTGGCCCGGCACGAGGTGCTGCGCACCAGGCTGGTCGCGGGCGACGACGGCACGCCGCACCAGGTGATCGTCCCGGCGGACGGCGCGCACGTCGCCCGCACCGACCTCGGCGGGGAGCCCGACCCCTGGGAGGCCGCCGAAGCGCTGCTCGCCGAGGACGCGCGGACGCCGTTCGACCTCGCCGCGAGCCCGCCGCTGCGCGCCCGGCTGATCCGGATCGCCGACGGCGAGCACGTGCTGAGCCTTGTGCTGCATCACGTCGCGTGCGACGAATGGTCGGCGGACGTCCTCCGGCGAGAGCTCTCCGTGCTGTACGGGGCGTTCCGCCGCGGCGAGCCGTCGCCACTGCCGCCGTTGCCCGTGCAGTACGCCGACTTCGCCGTATGGCAGCGGGACCGGCTGCGCGGCGACGTGCTCGACGAGCAGCTCGCCTACTGGCAGGACCGGCTCGCGGACGCCGCGCCCCTCGACCTGCCGACCGACCGCCCGCGCCCGGCCGTGCACCAGCCGGACGGCGCCACCGTCGGGTTCCGGGTCCCGGCGGAGACGGCCGACGGGCTGCGCGCGCTGGCCCGCGAGTCCGGCGCGACCCTGTTCATGGCGCTCCTCGGCGCGTTCGCCGCGCTGCTCGGGAGCCACGCCGGCCAGGACGACGTCCTGGTGGGCACACCGGTCGCCAACCGCGACCGGGCCGAGACCGAGGGCCTGATCGGCCTGTTCCTCAACACGCTCGTCCTGCGGACCGACCTGACCGGCGACCCGACCTTCGCCGAGCTGCTCGGCCGCGTCAAGGCGGACGCCGTCGGCGCGTACGCCCACCAGGACCTGCCGTTCGAGCAGCTCGTGGACGCCCTGGCGGTGCCCCGCGACCGGTCCAGGCATCCGCTGTTCCAGGTCGTCTTCGACTTCGCCGCGGGCGGCACGGGCCCGGAGGCGGGCGCGGATCTGGCGGGGGCCGATCTCGGACTGCCGCCGGTGGCCGCCAAGTTCGACCTGCGCCTGGTCGTGGAGGAGAACGCGGCGGACCTGACCGGAGTACTGGAGTTCGGCACGGCCCTGTTCGACGAGCCGACCGTCCGGCGGATGGCCGACCGGTTCACCGCGCTGCTGGACGCGGCCGCCCGCGAACCCGCGCGCCACCTGTCCGAGCTGCTCCGGCCGGACGCCGCCGAACGCCGCCGCCTCACCGTGGACCGGAACGGCACCGCGCGCGAGCTGCCCTCGGCCGGGGGCGTGCACGAGCTGATCGCCCGGCACGCCGCGGACCGCCCGGACGCCGTCGCCGTGGAGGCGGGCGGCGCCGTCCTGACCTACGCCGACCTGGACGCGCGCGCCAACCGCCTCGCCCATCACCTGCGCGCGGCGGGCGCCGGGCCCGAGACCGTGATCGGGCTCGGCCTGCGGCCCGGCGCGGACCTGGTGGTCGCGCTCCTGGCCGTGTGGAAGGCGGGCGCCGCCTACCTTCCGCTGGACCCCGGGCTGCCCGTCGAACGGCTCCGGTACATGCTGGCCGACAGCCGCGTCCAGCTGCTGCTCGGCGACACCGCGACGCTGGAGGACCTCCCCGCCGGGCGCGCCCTGCCGATCGCGGTCGGCGACCCGGCGATCGGCCGCCGGCCCGGCACCCCTCCCGCGCTGACGACCCACCGCGGGCAGCTCGCGTACGTGATCTACACGTCCGGCTCGACCGGCCGGCCGAAGGCCGTCCAGGTGCCGCACGGCGGCCTGCTCAACTACCTGTGCTGGGCCGTGCACGCGTACGGGCTCGGCGCGGGGACACGGGTGCCGTGGCACTCGTCGCTGGCCTTCGACCTGTCGGTGACCAGCGTGCTCGGTCCGCTCGTCGCGGGCGGCGGCGTGGTGGTCCCGGCCGAACACGGCGGGCCCGGCGGGCTGGCCGGGCTGCTGCGCGCCGACGGCGGGTTCGGCCTGGTGAAGCTGACCCCCGGGCACCTGGCGCTGCTCGGCGAGCAACTCGACGCGGAACGGGCGGCCGGGGCCGCGGCGCGGCTGGTCGTCGGGGGCGAGGCGCTGCCCGGCGGGACCGTCGCGGCCTGGCTGGAGCGCGCACCCGGCACGGTGGTGGTGAACGAGTACGGCCCGACCGAGACGGTCGTCGGATGCTGCGCGGCCGAGATCCGCGCGGGCGACGAGGTCGGCGCCGCGGTGCCGATCGGCCGCCCGGTCGCCAACACCCGGCTCTACGTCGTGGACCGGTTCCTGAACCCGGTGCCGGACGGCGTGCCCGGCGAGCTGCTCGTCGGCGGCGCCGGCGTCGCCCGCGGGTACGGCGGCCGCCCCGGCCTCACCGCCGAACGGTTCGTGCCCGATCCGTTCGCCGCCGACGGATCGCGGGTCTACCGGACCGGCGACCGGGCCCGATGGAACGCCGACGGGGACCTGGAGTACCTGGGCCGCACGGACGACCAGCTGAAGGTGCGCGGTTTCCGGATCGAGCCCGGCGAGATCGAGGCCGCGCTGACCGCGCTGCCCGAGGTGGCGGCCGCCGCGGTGACCGCCGCCGGGGAGGCCGCCGACCGGCGGCTCGTCGCCTACGCGGTGCCCGCCGACCCCGGCGAGGGCCTGCCCGGGACGGGCGCGCTGCGGTCGGCGCTGGCGCGGTCGCTGCCCGACTACATGATCCCGGCCACCTACGTCGAGCTCGCGGAACTGCCGCTGACCCCCGGCGGCAAGGCCGACCGCGCCGCGCTGCCGTCGCCCGCCGCCGCACGGGAGCGGGCCGGGGAGCCCGCGGCGCCGCGCACCCCCGCCGAGGAGGCGCTGGCGGCGATCTGGGCCGAGGTGCTCGGGCTGGACCGGGTCGGCGTCGACGAGGGGTTCTTCGAGCTGGGCGGCCATTCATTGCTGGCGATCCAGGTCGCCTCCCGCATCAGGGCCGTGTTCGGCGCCGAGGTGCCGATCGGCCTGGTCTTCGACCATCCCACCGTCGCCGCGCTCGCCGCCGTCCTGGACGCCGCCCCGCCCCGGCCCGCGCTGCCGCCGCTCGTGCCGGCGGGCCGCGACGAGCCGCTCCCGCTGTCGTTCGGGCAGCAGCGCCTGTGGTTCCTGCAGAGGCTCGACCCCGGCTCGGCCGAGTACAACGTCCCCCTGACCCTGCGGTTCACCGGCCCGCTGGACACCGGCGCGTTGCGGGCCGCGCTCGGCGCGCTGGTGGAACGGCACGAGCCGCTGCGGACCCGGCTGGTCGAGGACGCCGACGGCGCCGCCCGGCAGGTGATCGACCCGCCCGGCGGCTTCGCGCTCGACGTGCTGGACCTCGGCGCCGAGAGCGACCCGCTCGAACGCGCCCGCGAGCTCGCCGAGGCGGACGCGGGCACCCCGTTCGACCTCGCCGCCGCCGCGCCGTTCCGCGGCAGGCTGCTGCGCCTCGGCGAGGCCGACAACGTCCTCTGCCTCGTCCTGCACCACGTCGTCTCGGACGAGTGGTCCGCCGGGATCCTGCTGCGCGAGCTGCGGCTGCTGTACGAGGCCTGCACGCGCGGCGAGCCGTCGCCGCTGCCCCCCTTGCCCGTGCAGTTCGCGGACTACGCGCTCTGGCAGCGCGAACGGCTCCGCGACGGCGTCCTGGAGGACCAGCTCGCGTACTGGCGCGGCCGGCTGTCCGGCGCGCCCGTCCTGGAGCTGCCCACCGACCGCCCGCGTCCGGCCGTCGCCTCCACCGCGGGCGCGCTGGCCGAGTTCGAGGTCCCCGCGCCGGTGGCCGCCGGTCTGCGGGACGTCGCGAAGGCCGCGGGCGCCTCCATGTTCATGACGACGCTCGCCGCGTTCGCCGTGGTCCTCGGCCGGTTCGCGGGCCAGGACGACGTCGTCGTCGGCGCGCCCGCCGCCGGCCGGCCCCTCGCGGAGACCGAGGGCCTGGTCGGGTTCTTCGTCAACACCCTGGTCCTGCGCACCGACCTGTCGGACGACCCGGAGTTCCGCGAGCTGGTCGGCCGGGTCCGCCGCACCGCGCTGGACGCCCAGGCCCACCAGGACGTGCCGTTCGAGCAGCTGGTCGAGGCCCTGCGGCCGCGCCGGGACCGGTCGCGCACGCCGCTGTTCCAGGTCTTCTTCGACTACGCCGTCGCCGCCGCCCGGGAGGGCACCGGCGAGGCGGGCGAGCTGCGGGTCGGTGAGCTGGAGGTCGCGGGCGGGCAGGCCAAGTTCGAACTCGCCCTCGCCCTCTCGGAGGGGGACCCGGACGGCGGGTTGCGCGGGTCGATCGAGTACCGCACCGATCTCTTCGCCCCGGCGACGATCCGGCGGTTCGCCGAGCATCTGACGGCGCTGCTCACGGCCGTCGCCGCCGATCCCGGCCGCCGGCTGTCCCGGTTGCCGTCGCTGCCCCCCGGCGAACGGCGGCTGGTCATGGAGACCTGGAACGGCACCGGCCGGCCGCTGCCCGCGTCCGGCGTCCACGAGCTCGTGGCGGCGCGGGCCGCCGAACGGCCCGGGGACCCGGCGGTCGTGTTCGGCGACCGGTCGCTGAGCTACGGCGACCTCGACCGGCGGGCCGACCGGCTGGCGCACCATCTGCGGGCGCTCGGGGTCGGCCCGGACGTGGTGGTCGGCGTCTGCCCGGAGCGCGGGCCCGACATGGTGGTGGCACTGCTGGCGGTGTGGAAGGCGGGCGGCGCGTACCTGCCCCTCGACCCGGACCAGCCGCCGGAACGGCTCGCGTTCATGCTCACCGACAGCCGCGCCGCGCTCCTGGTCGGTCACCGGGCGGGCCTGGAGCGGCTGCGGTCGGCCACGCCGTCGGTGCCGTGCCGCGTCGTCGCACTCGACGGACCGGCCACGGCCGCCGCGATGGCGGCGCGCCAGGCCGGGCCGCCCCCGGACCGCACCCACCCGGACCGGCTCGCGTACGTCGTCTACACGTCCGGATCGACCGGCCGCCCGAAGGGGGTCTGGCTCACCCACCGCGGGCTGGCCAACGTGATCGCCTGGCGGCAGCGCGCCTTCGGCCTGCGGCCCGGCGACCGCGTGCTGCAGCGCACGCCACTCGGGGCCGACGTCGCGAGCGGCGAGATCTTCTGGCCGCTGGCGGCGGGCGCCCAGGTCGTCGTGGCGGCCGGGAACCTGGCGGACGTCGACCACCTGGCCGAGACCGTCCGGGCGGAGGGCATCGGCGTCCTGGAGGTCGTCCCGGCACTGCTGCACCACCTGGTGCGGCACCCGGCGTTCATCTCGGCCACCGCGCTGCGCCTGGTGATCAGCGGCGGCGAGGCCCTGCCCGCCGACGACGTGGCGCTCCTGCACATCGCCCACCGGATGGTCGTCGTCGAGAACATCTACGGCCCGACCGAGGCGTCGATCGACGTCGCCTCGTTCTGGTGCCACCGCCCGGTCCGGGCGCAGGGCCACCTCCCGATCGGGCGGCCGGTCGACAATACCCGGCTGTACGTGCTCGACCGCGCGCTGAACCCGGTGCCCATCGGGGTCGTCGGCGACCTGCTCGTCGCGGGCGCCGGCCTCGCCCGCGGCTACGCGGGCCGCCCGGATCTCACCGCCGAGCGGTTCGTCGCCGACCCGTTCGCGGGCCGCGGCTCGCGCATGTACCGCACGGGCGACCGGGTGCGGTGGCGGGCGGACGGCCAGCTGGAGTTCGTCGGACGCGACGACGACCAGGTCAAGGTGCGCGGGTTCCGGGTCGAGCCGGGCGAGGTCGAGGCGGCGCTGCGGGCCCACCCCGGCGTCGCGGCGGCGGCGGTCACGGCCTTCGGCGAGGGCGGCGACAGGCGCCTCGCCGCCTTCCTCGTCCCGGCGGGCCCGGACTCGCCGGGGGCGGACGAGCTGAGGGAGTTCCTGGCGCCGCGGCTCCCCGGCCACCTCGTCCCGGCCGTGTTCGCCGAGCTCGCCGGACTGCCGCTGGCCCCGAGCGGGAAGGTCGACCGGACGGCGCTGCCCGACCCGATGGGCGTCCACCGCGACACGGGCGCCTCCCACGTCCCGCCCCGCACCCGGACCGAGGAGCTGCTGGCGGGCATCTGGGCCGAGGTGCTGGGCGTGCCGCGCGTCGGCGCGGCCGACGACTTCTTCAAGCTGGGCGGGCATTCCCTGCTGGCGACCCGCGTCGCCTCCCGGTGCCGGACGACGTTCGGCATCGAGCTGCCGCTCGCCGCGGTCTTCGAGCATCCGGCCCTGGCCGGCCTGGCCGAGGCGGTCGACTCCGCGGTCCGCGCCGTCGCCGCGCCGCCGGTGCTGCCCCGGGAGCGCGCGGACGACCCGCCGCCGCTGTCGTTCGGGCAGCAGCGGCTGTGGTTCCTGGACCAGCTCGAACCGGGATCGCCGGAGTACAACATCCCGATCGCGCTCCGGCTGACCGGCCCCCTCGACGCCCCCGCCCTGAGCGCCGCGCTGGACACCGTCGTCGAGCGGCACGAGGTGCTGCGGACCCGGCTGGTCGCCGGTGCGGACGGCGTCCCGCGCCAGGTGGTGGCCGCGCCGGGCGGGTTCGGCCTGGAGGCGGCCGACCTGACCGCGGAGCAGGACCCGCTCCGTGCCGCCGAGGCGCTGGCCGCGGCTGACGCCACCACCCCGTTCGACATGGCGGCGGGGCCCCTGTTCCGCGGGCGCCTGCTCCGGCTCGGCCCCGGCGACCACGCGCTGGTGATCTGCCTGCACCACGTGGTGGCCGACGAGTGGTCGGCCGAGATCCTGCACCGCGAACTGGCCGTACTGTACGAGGCGTATCGCCGCCGTGAGCCGTCCCCGCTGCCTCCGTTGCCGGTGCAGTACGCGGACTTCGCCGTCTGGCAGCGCGAATGGCTGCGCGGTGACGTCCTGGAGGGGCAGCTTGACTACTGGCGGGACCGGCTCGCGGACGCGGCCGTGCTCGAGCTCCCGACCGACCGCCCCCGTCCCGCCGTGCGCTCGGCCGCCGGGGACGTGGTCAGGTTCGCCGTGCCCGAGCCGGTGGCCGAGCGGCTGCGCGCCATGGCCCAGGACGCCGGAGCGACGATGTTCATGGTGCTCCTGGCGGCGTACCAGACCGTGCTCGGCCGCTTCTCGGGCCAGGACGACATCGTGGTCGGCACCCCGATCGCGGGCCGCAACCGCGCCGAGACCGAGGGGCTCATCGGCTGCTTCGTCAACACGCTCGTGATGCGCGGCGACCTGTCCGGCGACCCCACGTTCGCCGAGCTCGTGGGGCGGGTTCGGCGCACGGCGCTGGGCGCCTACGCCCACCAGGACGTGCCGTTCGAGCGACTGGTCGAAGCGCTGCGGCCGGAGCGGGACCGTTCGCGGCATCCGCTCTTCCAGGTGCTCTTCAACTACGAGGCGGCCGCCGCGGGCGCGGGCTCGGGACGGGAGAGCGAGCTGGACACGGCACCGCTCGGCCCGCCCGGCGCCACGTTCGCCAAGTTCGACCTCCGGCTGATCCTGGCCGAGGAGGACGGCCTGGTCGGTGCGGTGGAGTTCAGCACCGACCTGTTCGACCGGTCCATCGCCGAACGGCTCGTCCGCCAGCTCAAGGTGCTCCTCGGCGCCGTCGCCGAGGACCCGCACCGGCCGCTGTCGGAGCTTCCGGCGCTCGACGGGCGGGAACGGCGGCGCGTCGTCACCGAGTGGAACGACACCGCCCGGCCGGTGCCCGCGGGCGCCGTGCACGAGCTGGTGTCGGCCGTCGCCGCGCGTGCCCCGGCCGCGATCGCCGTGGTGAGCGGCGGCGAGACGGTCTCCTACGGCGAGTTGGAGACGCGGGCCAACAGGCTCGCCCACCATCTGCGGAGTGTCGGCGTGGGGCGCGAGACGGTCGTCGGCCTCTGCCTGCCGCCCGGCGCCGGCCTGGTCGTCGCCGTGCTGGCGGTATGGAAGGCCGGCGGCGCCCACCTGCAGCTCGACCGGGACCTCCCCGCCGAGCGGCTCGCCCATGCCCTGTCCGACAGCCGCGCCGCGGTCGTCGTCGGCACCGCCGACGGCCTCGGCGACCTGCCCGTGGGACGGGCGCGCACGGTGGAGCTGGACGACCCGGCGACCGCCGCCCTCATCGGCCTCGCGCCGGCCGGCCCGCCCGGCGTCGCCGTGGACCCGCGCGGTCTCGCCTACGTCATGTACACCTCGGGCTCCACCGGACGGCCGAAGGGCGTGCTGGTCACCCACGGCGGCCTGGCCGCGTACGTCCACGGCGTGGCCTCGCGGACGGGCCTGGAAGGCCCCGGACGCGCCTACGCGCTGCTGCAGTCGGCCGCGACGGACTTCGGGAACACGACCGTCCTCTGCTGCCTGACGCTGGGCGGCACCCTGCACGTCCTGGACGCCGGGCAGGCGGTCGAGCCCGCCGCCGTCCGCGCCTACCTGCGCGAGCACGCGATCGACTACCTCAAGATCGTGCCCTCGCACCTGGCGGCGCTCGCCAACGGCTCCGAGGACGGTCTCCCGGGCGTCCTCCCCGGGACGCTGCTGATGCTCGGCGGTGAGGCTGCGCCCGAGGAGTGGCTGCGCGAGCTGGTCGAGGCGGCCGGCGACCGGACGGTGATCAACCACTACGGGCCGACCGAGACCACCGTCGGCGTCGCGGCCACCGCGCTCGGCGGGACGGTGGCCGGCGTGCCGATCGGGCGCCCCCTGCCCAACGCGCGCCTGTACGTGCTGGACCGGCACCTGGCCCCCGCGCCGGTCGGCACCCCGGGCGAGCTCTACATCGGCGGCGCCGGGGTGGCCCGCGGGTACGGCGGCCGGCCGGACCTGACGGCGGCGGCGTTCGTGCCCGACCCGTTCGCGGCGGACGGCTCGCGGCTGTACCGCAGCGGAGACCGCGCACGGTGGCGGCCGGACGGGCGGTTGGACTTCCTGGGCCGCGTCGACCACCAGCTCAAGGTGCGCGGCTTCCGGATCGAGCCCGGCGAGGTCGAGGCGGCGTTGCGCGCGCATCCGCGGATCGCGCTCGCGGTCGTCGCCGCGCACGGCGAGGCGGACGGCAGGCGGCTGGTGGCCTACGTGGTGCCCGCCGACCCGGCGGGCGGCGTGCCCGCTCCCGAGGAGCTGCGCGCCGCGCTGCGCGCAACCCTGCCCGAGCACCTGGTCCCCGCCGTGTTCGTCGAGCTGACCGCGCTGCCGATGCTGCCGAACGGCAAGATCGACCGCAGGTCGCTGCCCGAGCCCGACGGCGCCCGCCCGGACCTGGCCGGGGAGTTCAGCGCCCCGGCCACTCCGATGGAGGAGCTCCTGGCCGCGCTCTGGTCCGACGTGCTGGGCCTGGACCGCGTCGGCACCGGCGACGACTTCTTCGAGCTGGGCGGCCACTCGCTGCTGGCCACCCAGGTGGTGTCCCGGATCCGGGCCGCGGCGGGCGTCGAGGTGCCGCTGTCCCTGCTGTTCGAGCACCCGACCGTGCGCCGGCTCGCCGCCGCCCTCGCCTCGTCCGCGCCCCGGCTCGCGGTGCCGCCCATCGAACCGGTCGGCCGGGAGGCGCCGCTGCCGCCGTCCTTCGGGCAGCAGCGGCTGTGGTTCCTGGACCGGCTCGACCCCGGCTCGCCGGAGTACAACATCCCGGTCGCGCTGCGGTTGGCCGGCTCCCTGGACGTCGATGCCCTGCGCGCCGCGTTCGGCGCCCTCGTGGAGCGGCACGAGGTGCTGCGCACCCGGCTGGTCGAGGAGGACGGCGTCCCCTGGCAGGTCGTGGACCCGCCCTCGGAGGCCGGCGCCGGTCTGGAGCTGGTCGATCTCACGGCAAGGGGCGGTGATCCGGAGATCCTGGCCGGGGAACTGCTGGCCGCCGACGCCGACGCGCCGTTCGACCTGGCGGCCGGGCCGCTGGTGCGCGGGCGCGTGCTGCGGCTCGGCCCCGACGATCACGTCCTGAGCCTGTGCCTGCACCACGTGGTGTCGGACGAGTGGTCGGCGGGCGTGCTGCGCCGCGAGCTGTGGGAGCTGTACGGCGCGTTCCGGCGCGGCGAACCGTCGCCGTTGCCGCCCCTGCCGGTGCAGTACGCCGACTTCGCGGTGTGGCAGCGCGACCGGCTTCACGGCGAGGTGCTGGACGGGCAGCTCGCCTACTGGCGGGGACGCCTGGCGGGGGTGCCGGTGCTGGACCTTCCGACCGATCGGCCCCGCCCGGTGGTCCGCACCGGGGCGGGCGCGGTCGTCGGCTTCGAGATCCCCGGGGCGACGGCCGAGGGCCTGCGGGAGGTGGCCCGGCGGACGGGCTCGACGATGTCCATGACGCTGCTCGCCGCGTTCGGTGCTCTGCTCGGCCGGTACGCGGGCCAGGACGACCTGGCCGTCGGCACGCCGATCGCAGGGCGGAGCAGGGCGGAGACGGAGGGCCTCGCCGGGTTCTTCGTCAACACGCTCGTCCTGCGCGCCGACCTGAGCGGCGACCCCACGTTCACCGAGCTGGTCGGCCGGACCCGCACCGCCGCGCTCGGCGCCTACGCCCACCAGGACCTGCCGTTCGAGCAGCTCGTCGACGCGCTGCAGCCGGAGCGGCACCGGTCCCGCCACCCGCTCTTCCAGGTGATGTTCGACTACAGCCAGGGGAGTGGTGATGACAGGGACGCCGGACAGGACCTGGGCGGGCTGGACGTCTGGGATCTCGATCTGCCCCACTCCACCGCCAAGTTCGACCTCGAGATGGCGCTGGGCGAGGACGGCGGCGGGCGGCTGGGCGGATCGGTCGAGTACAGCACCGAGCTGTTCGACGAGGCGACGGTCCGCCGGCTGATCGACCACTTCCTGCTGCTGCTGGCGGCCGTGGCGGACGACCCCGGCACGCGCCCCGCGGCCGTCGCGCTGACGGGTGCGGTACCGGTGGAGGGAGCCCGCGAGCTGGTCTTGGACGCCTGCCTGAACCCCGTCCCGGCGGGCGTGACGGGCGAGCTGTTCGTCCGCGGCGCGGACGCCGCCCAGTGGGAGCACGACCATCCGGGTGCGGTGGCCGGGCTGCTGGTTCCCGACCCGTTCGCGGCGGACGGGTCGCGTCTGTACCGCACCGGCGAACGGGCCCGGTGGCGCCGGGACAGGCGCCTGGAGATCCTCGGCCGGGTGCCGGTGCCGGGTGCCCCGTCGCCGGACGGCGGAGACGGAACGGACGGGACGGGGCGGCGGCTCGTCGCGTACGTCGTGCCGGCCGACGGGGCCGCGGGTGCGCCGCCCGCCGCCGAGCTCCGTGCGTTCCTCCGGACCGTCCTGCCCCGGCAGCTGGTCCCGGCGGACTTCGTGGAGCTGGACGGGCTGCCGCTCACCCCCAACGGGAAGATCGACCGG
This sequence comes from Actinomadura napierensis, assembly GCF_039529375.1. Classification (NCBI taxonomy): domain Bacteria; kingdom Bacillati; phylum Actinomycetota; class Actinomycetes; order Streptosporangiales; family Thermomonosporaceae; genus Actinomadura; species Actinomadura napierensis. Next base: position 24,238 of record NZ_BAAAMR010000082.1, on the reverse strand, counting down.
TCGGCGCTGCCCGCGCCGTCGCCGCGCGCGCGGTTCACCGAGCCGCGCACGCCGACCGAGGAGATCATCGCCGGCGTCTGGGCCGAGGTGCTCGGCCTGGAGCGGGTGGGCGCGACGACGGACTTCTTCTCGCTCGGCGGGCACTCCCTCCTCGCCATCCGGATCATGGCCCGGGTGCGCGCCGCGTTCGGCGTCGAGATGCCGCTGGCCGCGCTGTTCGACCATCCGTCGGTGGCCGGGCTGGCCGGCGCCGTGGACGCGGCCCGGAGCGGGGCGGGCGCGGAGCCGGGGGACGGGACCGCGCCGTCGCTCGCGCCGGTGGAACGGGAAGGGCCGCTGCCGCTGTCGTTCGGGCAGCAGCGGTTGTGGTTCCTGGACCGGCTCGAACCCGGCACTTCCGAATACAACATCCCGATCGTCGTGCGCCTGCGGGGCGACCTCGACGTGCGGGCCCTGCGCGGTGCGCTCGGGGTCGTGACGGGGCGGCACGAGGCGCTGCGCACCCGGCTCGTCGCCGCCGACGACGGCACGCCCCACCAGGTGATCGACCCGCCGGCCGAGATCGACCTGCCGGTCGCGGACGCCGAGCCGGAACGGGCCGGCGACTTGGTGGCCGGCGACGTGCTGTCCCCGATCGACCTCGCCGCCGGACCCCTGTTCCGGGCGCGGCTGCTGCGGCTCGGCGCGGACGACCACGTGCTGAGCATGGTCGTGCACCACGCGGTGTTCGACGAATGGTCGGCCGGAGTGCTGCAACGCGAACTCTGGACGGCCTACGAGGCGATCAGGCTCGGCCGGACCGCGGACCTGCCGCCGTTGCCCGTGCAGTACGCCGACTACGCCGTCTGGCAACGCGAGCGGCTCCGGGGAGAAGTGCTGGACGGGCAGCTCGCGTACTGGCGCGACCGGCTCGCCGGGGCGCCGGTACTGGAGCTGCCGACCGACCGGCCGCGCCCCGCGGTCCGCTCGGCCGCGGGCGGGGTCGTGGAGTTCGAGGTCGGGAACGGGGTCGCGGCCGGCCTGCGCGCGCTGGCCGGGGACTCGGGCGCGACCATGTTCATGACCCTGCTGTCGGCGTTCGCCGTCCTGCTCGCGCGGTACGCGGACCAGGACGACGTCGTGGTCGGCACGCCCGTCGCCAACCGGGGCCGGGCCGAGACCGAGGACCTGATCGGCTTCTTCCTCAACACGCTGGCGCTGCGCGCCGACCTGTCGGGCGACCCGACGTTCGCCGAGGTGGTGGGGCGGGTGCGCCGGACCGCGCTGGAGGCCTACGCGCACCAGGACCTGCCGTTCGAGCAGCTCGTCGAGGCCCTGCGGCCGGAGCGGAACCGTTCGCGGCATCCGCTCTTCCAGGTGCTGTTCGACTATGACGCCGGGCGGCCGGACGCGGGCGGCGGCGACGGGCCCGCCGGGCTCGGCGCCGCACCGATGGAGCCGCCGGTGGTGCGGGCCAAGTTCGACCTGCGGCTGATCGTGGCCGACGACGGTGACCGGTTCGACGGAGCGCTGGAGTTCAGCGCCGACCTCTTCGACGAGGGCACCGCCGCGCGGATGGCCCGCCACCTGACCGGCCTGCTGGCCGCCGTCGCCGCGGACCCGGACCGGCGCCTGTCGGAGCTGTCCCCGCTCGGCGCCGCCGAACGGCACCGGCTGCTGACCGGGTTCAACGACACCGCGAGCCCCGTGCCCGCCGTGGGCGGCGCGCATGAGCTGATCGCCGGAAGGCCGGACGCCGCGTGCGTCGTGCAGGGCGGGACGGCCCTCACCTTCGCGGAGCTGGAGGCGCGGGCCGCCCGGCTCGCGCATCATCTGCGGCGGCTGGGCGTCGGCCCCGAGACCGTGGTGGGCGTCTGCCTGCCGCGCGGTCCGGACCTCGTGGCGGCGCTGCTGGCGGTGTGGAAGGCGGGCGGCGCGTACCTGCCGCTCGACCCCGACCACCCGGCCCAGCGGCTCGGCCACCTGCTCGCCGACAGCCGGGCCCGGGCCGTCATCGGGGTCTCGGCGACGCTGGACGACCTGCCCGTCGGCCGGGTCGGCGTGGTGAACCTGGACGACCCGGTCACGCGGGCCTTCCTCGACGCCGCGCCGCCGGAGGCCCCGGCCGTGGAGACCTCGCCCGACCAGCTCGCCTACGTCATCTACACGTCCGGTTCCACGGGCCTTCCGAAGGGCGTCCAGGTGACGCATCGCGGCCTGGTCAACTATCTCGCCTGGGCGCGCGACGCCTACGGGGTCGAGCCCGGCGGGCGGGGCGCCCCGGTGCACTCGTCGGCCGCGTTCGACCTCACCGTCACGAGCCTGTTCGTGCCGCTCGCCGCCGGAGCGCCGGTGACGATGACCGACGACCTCGCCGCCCTGCTGCGCGCGGACGGCGGCGGCTTCGCGCTGATGAAGCTGACCCCCGGCCATCTGGGCCTGCTGGACGACCTCCTCCACGACGAGGCCGTGGCCGGTGCGGCGCGCATGCTGGTCGTCGGCGGCGAGGCGCTCCCGGCGGCCACCGTCACCGGCTGGCTGGAGCGCGCGAAGGACGCGGTGGTGGTGAACGAGTACGGGCCGACCGAGACCGTCGTCGGATGCTGCGTGGAGGAGATCCGGGCCGGCGACGACCTGGGGCCGGGCGTGCCGATCGGGCGGCCCATCGCCAACACGCGGCTGTACGTGGTCGACCGGTTCATGCACCCCGTGCCGGTCGGGGTCGCCGGAGAACTCCTCGTCGCCGGCGCCGGCGTCGCCCGCGGGTACGGCGGCCGCGCCGACCTCACCGCCGAACGGTTCGTCGCCGACCCGTTCGCCGGTGACGGCACGCGGCTCTACCGGACCGGGGACCGCGCCCGGTGGCGCGCGGACGGCCGCCTGGAGTTCCTCGGACGGCTCGACGAGCAGGTGAAGGTGCGCGGATTCCGCGTCGAGCCGGGCGAGGTCGAGGCGGCGCTCCGCGCCCAGCCCGCCGTCGAGGCGGCGGCCGTCGTGGTCCGGGACGACCGCCTCGTCGGCTACGTCGTCGGAAAGGCCGACCGGGACGCGCTCGCCTCCGTGCTGCCGGACCACCTCGTTCCGTCGTTGCTGGCCGAGGTGGACGCGCTGCCGCTGACCGCCAACGGCAAGGTGGACCGTGCGGCCCTTCCCTCGCCCGAGGGCGTGCAGAACCCGGTGGCGGGCGATGCCGTCGAGCCCCGTACCCCCGAGGAGGAGATGGTCGCCGGGCTGTGGGCGGAGATCCTGGGACTGGACCGGGTCGGGATCCACGACGGCTTCTTCGACCTGGGCGGCCATTCGCTGCTCGTCGCCCAGGCGGTGGCCGGGCTCCGGGCTCTCGGCGCCGAGGTGGGCGTCGACGAGTTCTTCGACCACCCCACGGTCGCCGGAATCGCCGCGCGGCTGCGCCGCCGCGACCCTGCCGGGGCCTCGTGCGTCGTGGAACTCGGGGACGGGCCGCCGCCCGCGCTGTTCGTCGTCCACACGGGCCTGGGCGGTGTCACCGAGTTCACCGAACTCGCCCGGGCCCTCGACCGCCGCGTCCTCGGCCTCCAGGCGCGGGGCCTGGTGGACGACCGGACGCCGCTGGAGACCGTCGAGGAGATGGCCGCCGTCTACCTCGCCGACGTGCGCGCCGCGCAGCCGGCGGGGCCCTACTTCTTCGCGGGCTGGTCGATGGGCTGTTACGTCGCGGTGGAGATGGCGCGCCAGGCCGGGGAGGCGGGCCTGGAGGTCGCCGGGGTCTTCATGGCGGGGCCGCCCAACAACGACCCCGGCCGTCCGCGCAGGCGCCCGATCGACCGTCCGACCCGGAGGCTGCTCGACCGCATCGACCGGGCTCTGCGCGACGGGACCCCGCTCGAACCGGCCTACCGGAAGCGGCTGCTCGACGTGTGGGACGTCGACGACCGCGGGCACGAGGGTCTCCGGGTGGGCGACCCGCAGGTGCTGCGCACCGGCCGGATCGGCGTCATCAACCATCACGCGGCCCGCCATTACTCCGACACCGTCATGCGCGGCGGAGAACCCTATGGCGGCAGGGTCGTCCTGTACCTGCCCGAGGGCGACCCGAAGGCGTTGAACGACGCGGTGCTCGCCCAGTGGCGGCCGGCGCTGGCCTCCGAGCCGGAGATCGTCTGGGTGCCCGGCGAGCACAAGACCGTGATCCACGGGCTCGGGGCCAACGCCATAGCGGCCCACCTGAGCGGCGAGGCACAGATGGGCGGTCGGGCGTAAGGAAGGAGGGCCGGCCACCCGTCCGGGTGGCCGTCCCTCCTCAGGCGCCCGCGACCGCGGTCACTCCCGGGCGACGACCGCGCAGTCGCTCACCTCGGGGTGGGCGCGCAGAGCGGCCTCGACCTCTCCCGGCTCGATCCGTACACCCGAGACCTTCACCTGCCGGTCGACGCGCCCCAGATACTGCAGCGGGCCGCCGGGACCGAGCATGCGCACCGCGTCACCGGTGCGGTAGACGCGCCCGTCCGCGGCGCCGAACGGATCGCGGAAGAACGCCTCGCGCGTGCGGTCGTGCTCGTCGAGATAGCCGCGCCCCACGCCGGCTCCGCCGACGAAGAGCTCGCCGGCCTCGCCCGGCCCGCAGGCCCGCCACCGATCGCCCTCCGGCGCGAGGACGTACAGGTCGGTGTTGGCGACCGGCGTGCCGACCGGCAGATGCCGCAGCACCAGATCGCCGGCCGTGACGACGTGATGGGTCACGTCGTCGGAGCACTCGGTCGGCCCGTAGGCGTTCATCAGCCCGACCCCGGGGAGCCGGGCCAGGCACCGGCGGGCGAGCCGGGGCGGCAGCTCCTCGCCGGTGGCCATCAGCCAGCGCAGCGCCGGCGGCGCCTCGGCCGTCACGTCCAGCAGCAGGCGGAGCATCGCCGGGACCAGCTCCAGGACGGTCACGCCCTCTCGCCGCACCACCGCGGCGAGCGCCTCCGGATCGGCCACCGTCTCGTCGCCGACGACCACCACCTGGCCGCCCGCCAGCAGCGGCGCGAGCAACTGCCAGATCGAGATGTCGAACCCGAGCGGCGCGGTCTGCGCGACGACGTCGTCCGGGCCGAGCCCGAGGTCGCGGACCTTGCTGAACAGGTGGTTGAGCATGCCGCGGTGCTCGACCACCGCGCCCTTCGGCGCACCCGTCGACCCGGAGGTGAACAGGACGTAGCGCGGCGCGCGCGGATCGCCGAGCCGCGCCTCGCCCTCCCACGCGTTCGCGGCGTCCCCGGCCCTCAGCAACGGACGTCCCGCCGCCGCGGCGCCGGCGACCACCTCCGGCGAACCGTCCGGATCGTCATCGACCGTCAACACCACGGCCGCGTCCGTCCTGATCAGCGTGGACTCGACGCGGCGCGCCGGCCACGAGGCGTCGCACGGCAGGTAGACGGCACCGAGCAGCTCGATCGCGAGGAACGCCGGGACGAGCATCCCCCCGCGCCGTCCGCCGACCATCACCACCGAGCCGGGGCCGACCCCGGCCTCCGCCAGCAGCCCCGCGATCCGCCGGGCCTCTTCTCCCAGCCGGTCGTAGGTCAGGACCCGTTCCCCGTCCCGTACTGCGACGCGGTCGCCCCGGATCCAGCTCATCAGGGGCCGGTCGAGCGGAAGGTCCTCCGCCCGGTGCGAACGGAGCCGCCACGCCCGCCCGGCATCGGTGACATTCAATTCCGGAAGTCGTTCGACATCGAGGAGACGGCTCTCAATGGTCACGGCAGAATATTATCCAACTCCTTTTTATGCGTACAGACCCAATATTTTCGGTGGCGCTTGGCTGGAGCCCTGCTGGTGGCGGCTTGTGCCGGCTCGGGGAGGGATTTTAGATTGCCTGAGGGGCTTTCCCGAGGATGGGCTGACGCAATGCGGAGACCGACCAGGCTTGGCCATGTCGAAGTCACGTCCACATTTCCCGGCACGCCGATAGAGCGTGCCCCCGTCACGACCACCACGCCGGTGATAATTCGCGGCTCCGGCGCCCTGGGCAGGGTCGCCGGCTGGACCCCCGAATACATCTCGGAGCGGTTCGCCGACCGCGAGGTCTCGATCAGCGTGGCCGACCCGGACGGCACGTTCAGATACGACCCGGACTCCGAGACGGGCCTCCGCTTCGAGACGATGCGCGGTGCCACGCTCGCGGCCGAGTTCCGGCGCGTCCCCGTCACCCGGAAGCTCTGCCTCCAGCAGCTCCCGATCGACGCCCGGGTGCCCGAACTGGCCGGCGAGATGTCGGTGCCGCCCGTCGTCCCGGCGGCCGAGCTGAACGAGATCAACCTCTGGATGGCGTCCCCGGACTCCAGGACGCCGCTCCACTACGACGACATGCACAACCTCTTCGCGCAGATCGAGGGCCGGAAGAGGTTCGTCCTGTTCAACCCCGGCCAGTTCGAGGACCTCTACCCCGGGCCGCTCAACACCCGGTCCGAGAGTTTCAGCAGAGTCGATCTGAAAAAGCCCGACTTCCAGCGGTTCCCGAAGCTGGCCGACGTGGAGTACTGGGAGGCGGTCGTCCGGCCCGGCGACCTGCTCTTCATGCCGGCCTACTGGTGGCACCACGTCTCGTCCCAGGACGTCTCCGTCTCGGTCAACTACTGGTGGCGGCCCGACGTCCGCGACGCCCTCTGCCCCGCGTTCCTCCGGCAGCTCTACTTGAACCTCAACCTGGAGGACGTCAACGCACTCTTCGAGGCGTTCGACTTCAGTGCACTGGGCACCGGCTCCGCCGCACTTCTCGCGCTGGCCGAGATGGCCCTGGCCCACGGGGAACCGGGAGCCGCCGCCCGCATCTGCGGCGGCATCACGGTGGCGTCCCTGCGCGAAGGCCTCGGCCTCCCCGAGGCCGACGTGCCCTCCCTCGTGGCGGCCCTGGGGCCCGAGCACGATCCCGCCCGCCGCTGCATCACCGCCGCGCTGCGGGCGCGCCCGGGCCGTCCTTCCTCCGAGGCGGCCGACCTGATCGCCCAACTCCGCGTCTCCAACCCGACCTTGACGACCGGCTGATCCGAGACGACCTGCACCGACGGACCTCTTCTGCGGACCTGCTTCTACTTCATGTAAAAGTTCGCGTAGTTTGGCTGGACCGGGATGTTCTAGCGGAGCTGAGCGAGAACGTTGGCAGGCAAGAGGCACAGACGCCCGCGGGAGGCGTTCACCGGAGAGTTGCCGGTGCTGGCGGCCGGTGACCGGGTCTGGTGCCGTGACGCCCTCGGACGCGGCTGGGTGAAGCGGGTCGCGCTCGGCGGCCTGCGCTACGACGACGACTCGGCCTACCTGCTGTGCTGGCTGTCGGTGCCGACGGCGTCGATCGACGACTACCGCGAGCACGGGCCGGACGCGCCGTCGGTCAACTGGCCGGCGAGCGACGTCCAGCTCGCGGACCGCCCCGTCCCCGGTGCGCTGTGGCTGACCCGCTAGTACTGCACAGCCGGATCTGAACGGCCTGGAGGCTCAACTATGGGGTACCGGCCGGGTCGCCGTTCCCGGCCGGCGGCGGGCCCGCCAGCCGCCCGAGCTCCCTCAGCAGGCGCTGAAGGCGATCAACGGTCTCCTGCGGGAGCTGCGACCAGTCGAGGTCGGTCCACACGGCGATGCCGCCGGCCGGGCCGAACGTGAACTCCTCGTGCCGGATCGAGGCGTCGGACGAGCCCAGCGAGGCGACCGGCTGGGCCTGGATCAGCGCGCCGTTCTGCGGAACCGGCCGGAAATGCGGGCTGCAGGCCAGCTCCACGTCGCCGCACAGGGCCAGGAAGAACGCCACGGCCTTGCGCAAGGTGGCGCCCGTGATCCCATGCCGGGTGAAGCTGGCGTACAGCGCCATCGAGGAAGCGTGCTCGTCGGCGAGCTCGAGCTGCTCCCGGTAGAACGACCGGGCCCACTGGCGCATCACGTCGCGGCGCACGTCGGGCTTGCCCGTCACCGTCCCGAGCCGCGGCCGGACCGTTCCGGTCGCGAGGTCGACCAGCCCCAGCAGCCCGAGGATCTTCAGCAGCTGCGCCTGGGTGGTCACCGCGTAGCCGTGCAGGTAGCTGCGGTCGATCCGGGGCGGCACCGGCGCGCTGCGGATCTCGTGGTCGAGGAACCAGACCAGGGTCCGGTAGGACAGGTAGGGAGGGCGCCAGGCGGGCGATGGGACTGAGGCATCCATCAGTCGGCCCTCGTTCCGTGCGATCGACCTCTTCCGGGACGGCGCGACCAGCAGCGCTGATGCCGACCCGGCTGATCGGCTCGGCTTCCCGCCACCCGGCCGCGGCCATTCTCGTTCACCCCGCCTCGTGATCATCATACGCGGTCTCGCCGTGCTCGACGTCGTCCACTAGTCATCTGGATGAGTGGTGAAGGGCCAGCTCTTTAGAGGGAGGCGCATTTTCGGCCTCCCCGCCAAGGCTGATCATCTGCAGCACATCTCGCGGCGATCGCCACAGCCGCGAGGAACCGCTTCAGAAAGGGCCCCTCATGCGCCTTTCCCGCCCCACCGTCCGGTCGCGTCTGGTCGCCAAGCTCACGGTCCTGGCCTGCGTCGCGTCCGGAGCCGCCGCGACCGCGGCCGTGACCGCCGCTCCCGCCTCCGCGGCGTGCACCGACATCGACGTGGTCGTCGCCCGTGGCACCGGCGAGCCCGGAACCCTGGGCTGGATCGTCGGCGACCCCGTCTACGCCGCGCTCAAGAACAAGATCGCCTTCAAGTCGTTCATGGGGTATCCGGTCAACTACCCTGCCGACCTCAGCATCGGGTCGGCCTCCAAGGGCAACACCGACCTCGTCAACCACATCAAGAGCCAGGCGGCGTCCTGCCCCAACCAGAAGTTCGTCCTCGTCGGCTACTCCCAGGGCGCCAACGTGGTCGACAACTCCATCGGGGTCAGCAGCGACGGCGCTCTGGTCGGCGGCCCCATCACCGCCACCATCCCCGCCTCCGCCGAGCCCCGCGTCGCCGCCGTCCTGCTCTTCGGCAACCCGATCCGGGCCATCGGGCGGAAGGTGACCGGGGCGTACGCCGGCCGCACTCTCGACACCTGCGCCACCGGTGACCCGATCTGCGGGAACGGCATCGACATCACCGCACACCTGAGCTACGGCAATGACGCCGCCCAGGCCGCCGCGTTCGCGGCCGGGAAGCTCTGACCGTTCCGACTCCGCCCGCCGCCGACGAGCCGCCGTGCGAACCGCGGTCGAAACGGCGGTGGGCGGCCGGTCCGCTAATGGCCGTCCGTTCCGCGTTCGGGGATCGCGCCCGGGGCCTGGAAGATCTTGACCGCCTCCAGAGCCAGGACGAGTTCCGTGGCCTCGCGCGGATGGTCGAGCCTCCGGCCGGTCAACCGCTGAATCCGGCGGAGCCGGCCGAGCACGGTGTTGCGGTGGCAGAAGAGCCGCTGGGCCGCGCGCGCCGTCGACCCATGGCAGTCCAGCCATGCCGCCGCGGTCCGCATGAGCGACTCGCGTTCGCCGCGATCGAGATCGAGGAGCGGCCCCACCACGGTGTCGCGCAGATGGCGGGCGAGTTCGGGCTGGGCGGCCACGAGTGCGGCCGGCAGATGCTCGTCCAGGCGCACGAGCCGGTTCGCGCGGAGGGGCCGGGTGCCGGGTTCGGGACCGGTCCCGACGGGCTCGCCGCCCTCCGCGCCGCAGTCCTCCGCGGCGGCGACCGAGCGGGCGAGGTCGGCCAGCCAACGTGCCCTTCCCAGGTCCGCGAGGCGGTCGACCGGCAGGCCGATCCCGGCGGGCTTACGGATCAACGGGCGCAGGTCAGCGGCGAGTCGGTCCATACCGATGGCGTCGAGGAGGGCGACACCGAGGAGAGTGCCGGGACGGGACCGCCAGATCAGTCGCGTTCCCGCCACTTCATCGGGCGGAGCCGGTTCCGTACGGGCGCTCGCGGCGACGACCACGTAGCGTCCGTGCTCGGGAAGGCCCAGCAGCCCGCCGACCGAACGGACGCGGTCGGTGTGGTCCTCGTGCCCGTCCAGAAGGTCGTCGAGCGCCTCCAGGGCGGTTTCCACCTCGGCTTTCCGCATGTCGCGCCAGGTCTGGTGGTAGGACTCGGTGATCGAGTCCGAGAGCTGTTCGATCATGGTCAGGGTTCGGCGGGCTCCGGTCACGAGCACCGCCAGGTCGTCCGGATACCGCTCGGTGACCACGTCCGCCAGGTGCTCCCACAGGAGGCCGCCGGCCAGCCGGTAGGTGCGCAGGACCGTCTCCAGCGGCAGGCCGGATTCGGCGGAGCGGCGTCCGATGCGCTGCGCGAAGGAGATGTCCGGACGTTTCAGGCCGCGTGTGGCGATGGCCTCGAGCACCGATCGCAGGCCGGAACGCGCGGACTTCCGGAACGCCGGGCTGCCGAAGGTCCGCCGCCCGTCTGGGCCCTCTGCTTCCTGAAGCCGGAGGACGAGCTGGTCGGACATTTCGGGAAGCCGGTCGTGCAGTGCTCGAACCGCGCTCTGGACGATGATGTGCTGTCGTTCGTCCTGGAATGGTCCGGGCATCGTCACATCTGTCTCCCCGGAGCGAGCATCGCGGGCCGGCTCACTGCTGCGGGACACCGAGCCTTGCCATCATCAGGGGCCAGAACCGGCGCATCTCGAGCTCCCACATCTCCCAGTTGTGCCATCCATCGCCATATACGTGTGCGGTGACCGGGATGTTCAATTCGCGCAGGCGCTGAAGGAAGTCGACCGACGTCATCCCGCAGAAGACCTCCTGCACCTGAACCGAGTGCTCCTGTCCCGGTTCCGGATGGTCGGCAGGACCGGGAAGGCCGGTGGTGCCGCTGGAGACGTACAGGCCGGTTCCTCTCAGGTTCTCGGCGAGCACGTAGGGGTCATGCGCCCTCCAATTGTTCTCGTCCACCCCGGGGACGCCCAGAACCCGGAACGGGTCGCCGCTGTCGGTGAGGAAGCCCTGGACGAAAAGCGTCACTAATGGGATTCCCGGCCTGGTCAGGTGCAGGGTTCCGCTCGACGACGCGACGTACCGGAACATGCCGGGATGGCGCGCCGCGTAGATCATCGCGCCGTAGGCGCCCGAGGAAATGCCCATGGCGGCGCGGTCCTGACCGGCTCGGTAGTTGCGCTCCATGAGTTGGAGCACTTCCGCGGTATGGAACGTCTCCCACTTCGGCGGGCCCCCTTTGCCGTAGTTCCACCAATCCGTGAAGGCGCCGTCGTCGGACTCGGGCATCACCACCATGACGTCGTAGCGGGCGGACACCTCCTCGATGTCGGTGCTCCGGGTCCATGAGACGTAGGTGTCCCGACCGCCGTGGTAGGCGTAGACGACGGGCCACCGCCGGGTGGCGTCGCGCGACCATCCTTTCGGAACGAGCACGCGCACCTTGCTCTTCTCTGCCAAGGCCGGCGACGACACCGTGAGGTCGAAGGTCCGTCCGTCCAGTTGGTCCGTGGCGATGATCCTTGCCCCGTCATCGGCCGGGACCAGGGCCGAAGGCGTCGCCCCGGCTTCGGATGCGGGCGGCGGCGCGGCCGTGTCCCCGGGGCCGGTCATGGCCGAGAGCATCACTGTGGCCGCCGCGGCCGGGAAGACCATGGACCGCACGCCCAGCATCATCGACCTCCATGCTCGCGCTTTTCGTGTGGTGAAACATTAGGTCGCCGGTACGGTTCCGCCTTGCACACCAGTGACAAGATCGGACGTTTTTGTTGTCATTTTGATCAGTAGCGGCAGAAATGTGGGAGGCAACGAGCAGGTCGGCACGCCTCTTCGCGCATCACGCCGGTGAGACCGGCGACGATGCCCGCGCCCACGACGGCGGTGCGCTCGCACAGAGATCGGTCACCCGCCTTGACCAGATCGCCGCGCTGATGACACTGACATGGTCAGATAGTCAGGCGGGGGCTTCGACCAATGGGAGGACGCTCGTGCCGACAAGGAGGATGCCGGCCCGAAGGCCCCATTTCATTTCTCACCGGGGCCGTTCGCATGACGGTCTCGGTGACCTGCTCCGGCCCCATACGAACTCGGTCGTGGACGAGGTCGTCAGGGAGATCCGGAAGCACGTGCCCGAGTACGCGCAGCCGCCCGACAGCGACTACGGCCGTCGGCTGCGCCGCAACATTTCCGCGACGGTCGGGCAGTTCGTCGACTCCCTGGGCGGGACGGCGGCGGACATCGGCATCCTGACCGTGACGTACCGGCGGTTGGGCGCGCATGAAGCCCGCAACGGCCGCAGCTTGGACAGCCTGCAGGCCGCCATGCGGCTGGGCAGTCAGGTCGCCTGCAGGCGGTTCATCAGGCAGGCCTATCGGCTCGACTGGACCAGCGAGACGCTGGCTCTGCTCACCGACTCGCTGTTCCTCCTGTTGGAAAAGGCCGTCAACGCCGCCGCCGAGGGGTACGCCGCCGCTCAGGGCGAAATGGCGACCGAGCGCGAGCGCCACCGCAACCGGCTGCGCGACCTGCTGGTCGCCGATCCGCCCACCAGCCGGCAGGCGCTCATCACCCTGGCCCGTGCGGCGGACTGGGAACCGCCGCACACCATCGGTGTCGTCGCGCTGCTCTCGTCACCGGCCACGGCCTCACGCGTCACATCGCCGGCGGTCCTCGCCGACTGGGACGGCCCGGAGCCGTATCTGGTGGTGCCCGATCCGGACGGCCCCGGGCAGGACCGGTTGCTGTCGGCGCTCTTCCGCGGGCATCCCGGGGTGATGGGGCCCACCGTCCCGTTGAACCAGGGCGCCGTCTCCCTGCACTGGGCCCGGGAGGCGGCCCGGCTCATGCAGCGCGGCGTGCTTTCACAGCGGGGCGTCGTGCGATGCGTGGAGCACCTCTCCGTACTCGCCGCCTCACAATGCGAGGACCTGGTCCATGCCGCCACTGCCCGGCATCTGCGCCCGCTGCTGGACCTTCCCGCCAGACGCCGGGAGACCCTGGTGTCGACGCTGCTGACCTTTCTCAGCTGCGGTGAGAATGCGATCACCACGGCGGAGCGGATGCACGTTCACCCGCAGACCGTGCGTTACCGGATTCGCACCATCCAGAAGCTCTACCACGACGACCTCGTCGGCCCCGACAACCGCCTCGACATGATGCTGGCGCTGAACGCCTTTCTGCATTTCTCCAAGGACAGGCCGCCGGCCTGATCCCCGCTGTCCGCGGGGACGGCGCTGTCCGCTCACTTGGTGAGCCGTTACGAGCGTCCGCTTTGGCACGAGTGACAGTGGCCGTCGGCCCCGGGCGCGATGAGGATCGCTGACCACCGCGACGTCGAGCCGGCACCGGGCGTCCCAGCCCCGGCCGTTCCAGGAGGACCACCATGCAGATGCGACCGGTTTCGCTGCTGATCCCGGCAGGCTTCGTCATCGAGGCGCTCTTGCGGCGGAGCCGGACTACCGGACTCCATGCGCTGCCGCCCTCCGACCGGCCGGTCGCCGCACGGCATCGCTTCGTCACCGCGGCCGGAACGCGGCTCGACGAGGCGACCAAGCGGGCCGCCAGCGCGTACGCCGGCGACCACGGGCTGGCCGTGCTGGAACTGGTGCCGGACGGCCTCGACACCGCCCGTGCCATGGACCTGGTTCGCCGCCTGCATCCCCGTTCGTACCGGACCGCGCGTCTCGCCCGAGGCATCGGGGCGGGATACGCGATGCTCGTCGACGTCGAGGTCCTCGAGAAAGCGGACGTCACGCGGCGCGCCGGGCTCTCCCAGATCGAGATGGACGAGCTCGCAGTCCGGCTGAAGTGCTACGCGCCGGTCGCCACGGACGTCGCGGTCGTCCCAGGTCCGGCGCCGGCGCCGTGGACGCCCCGCGAGCGCAGGATGATCCTGCGCCACCGGTGGGTCGCGGACCTGCCGGTCTACCTGGCGGGAAACATCCTCGGCCTCTGCTTACTGGGAGCCTGGCTCGCCGGTTCGGTCGCGACCGGACACGCGCAGGACGGACACCCGGCGCCGGGCGGAGGACGACCCGGCCTGCGTACGCGGTACCGAGGAAGCGGCCGCCGGCGCGCCGCGGTACGTGCCGCGGTCACGCTCGCCGGGGTGTGCGCGCGTCCCTACATCGTCACGGCGGGCACACCACTACACCCTGATGATCTGATGCGGTCAGCGCTCACCGGCACTTTCGGGGCGCTCGTACGGTACCTGCGCGTCGCCACCGCGCCGGAACCGGCGGATCCCGATCTGCCGCGGCTTCGCCGAGAGTACGCCGACGAGCTGGGCAGGGGACTGGGGCGCTTCTTCGACCAGCCCACCGGCACCTGCCCATGCTGCGGCGGCACCGACCTGCGCGGATTCCTGTCCAGCGGCGACCACCAGCACCACCGGCCCGGTGTCTTCCACCTCCACAGGTGCCGCGCCTGCGGGCACGTCTTCCAGAACCCGAGGCTGAACACCGATGGGCTCGGCTTCTATTACCGGGACTACTACGAAGGGTCCGGCGCGGCCGAAGTAGAGCGCGCCTTCCGGCTCGCGGCCCCGATCTACCGCGACCGCGCCAGGATGCTGTGCGGCCACGCGGCCCCGAGGAACTGGCTCGACGTCGGCGGCGGGCACGGCCACTTCTGCAACGCCGCCAGAGACGTGTGGCCGCAGACCCGCTTCGATGCGCTGGACCTCAACGAGGGCATCAAAGAGGCCGAACGCCGCGGGTGGATCGACACCGGCCACATCGGCACGTTCCCGGAACTGGCCGACAAGCTCACCGGTGCCTACGACGTCGTCAGCATGCACCACTACCTGGAGCACACCATCGCGCCGCGCCGGGAACTGAACGCCGCCGCGCGGGTGCTCAAACCGGGCGGTCACCTGCTCATCGAGGTGCCCGATCCTCAATGGATCATCGCGCGGCTCGCAGGCCGCTGGTGGCACGCCTGGTTCCAGCCGCAGCACCTGAACCTCGTCTCCCTGGGAAATCTCTCGATGATGCTCGCCGAACTGGGGTTCCGTCCCGTCGCCGTGCACCGAGGCGCCGCCCACCAGCCGATCGACCTGTTCATGATCGTTCACCTGCTGGTGCACCGGATCGTGCCGGACCCGGCCAAGCCCTGGCGCGACCCCCGCTGGCGGCGGACCCGCGTCGCCGCCCGCACCGCCGTCTACCTCGCCGCCGGCCCGCTCATGCTCGCCGCGGCGATGGCCGACCAGCTCGTCCACCCGGTCATTAGACGAAGCGAGCACTCCAACACCTACCGGATACTCGCCCAGCGACTCCCCAACGGCCACGAATGACGCCGCGCTCGCGAGAGCCGCATCGGCCGCCTCAAGCACTGGCGCGGCATCGCCACCCGGTTCGACAAGCTCGCCCGCAACTACTGGGCAGCAATCGTCCTGGTCACAGCCCTGCTCTGGATCAACACATGATCCACCGGACACGCCTAGCGCGGGTGCCGACCGTTCGGCGCCGGGTACGACCTCCGTGCCCGGCGTCGGCGCGCGCTTTGTCTCAGCATCGCCGTCCGGTGTTGATGCAGGTGACGGCCTTGCGCATCAGGCGCGTCGACATGACGTTCTCGAAGTCGCCGTGATCGGTGATCGGCTTGTGGAGCTGCTCGGGGAAGGTGTCCAGGGCGTAGAGGGTGCCCTTGGCGATCTGCGCCTTGCTGATCTTGATGGTGTAGCCGAGCGTCATGCGCAGTTGCGGCACGGCCTTCGTCCCGGACGGGCAGGCGCCCGCGGCGTCGGGGAACACGATGTGCGCGCGGTGGTTGGCGCTGTCGGTGTTCTGGCCGTCCCAGCAGCTCGGGAAGTCCAGGACCCGGGTCACCCTGCTGCCGCCCGGGCAGATCGGGTACTTGTCGGCCGTCGTCCGGGCGGTGAAGCCGGTGCACGTCCAGTGCGCCCGGGCGTTGGCGGTGCCGTTGGTCAGGGATTTGGCGTCACCGGTGACGGCCCGCAGGAACCGGGGCATCGCGGTGACCTTGCTGCGGGCGTTGCCGCGGTACTGGATCGACACCGTGGCGGGCACCAGAACGCGGCCGATGTTGAGGTCTGCGGCGCTGGAGTCGTGCTGGGCGGGGTCCGCGGCGCTGCGCAGCCGCACGACAGGCCAGTAATAGGTCGACTTGTCGCCGTTGCTGCAGGTCGTGCCGGCCCGGCTGAGGCTGCCGTCGGTGGAGAACGCGTCAGTGGACAGGTTGCCCACGTAGTCGTGGATATGGTGCGCGCCGTTCTCGACCCCGGGCGCGACGAGGAAGTTGGCCGAGTTGTGATGGCCGTTCTGGTTGCGTCCGCATCGGGAGGTGAACGTGCCGCGGGACCCTTTGCGGGTGGTCTTGGCGCGGCCGGCGCTACGCGGCACCTTCCGGATGTCGATGAAGTCCGCGGCCGTCGGACTGGCCGCGGATTGCTGCCCGTTGCCTGCTTGGCCGCCCCCGGTGAGGGTGCAGGGTGCCAGTGCGTCAAGGCCGGCGGGGCGCTGAGTGACCCGGCCGATCGCGGTCGCGATCCGGTTGATCGTCGCGACACGCTTGTCCTTCAGCGGCCCCAGGATGGCGTTCTGCACGAAGTTGGGGCCTCCCTGCCCCGCCGAAGAGACCAGCCGCGTATTCGCCTCCTTGATCTGCGTGTCCAGAAGGGCGAGGTTGCGGTCCACTTCAGCCTTGGCCTGCGCCGGCACTGACGGCAGCCGATCGGCCACGGTCGGGCACGTGATGGCCTGCGCCCGGGAAGCGGTGGGAGTCGAAGCGCCGGCCGGTGCCACCCCCAAAACGGCGAAGGGTGCCACAACGAGACCGCTCCCGGCGGCCAAGGCCAGGGAACGCAGGACCGAGAGCGGGCGGCGAGCATGCCCCATGAGTTTCCTCCATTTTGAAGGGTGTGAGGAAGTCCACCCGGCTCCAATCCGTTGGTACGCACTGCATCGGCACGAAGGTTCAAGGGGATGGCGAAAACCTCCGGACGGCGTGGTTCGCGGCAATGCCTTAGCGATCACTCAGCCCTGCTTCAACACAGCCTTAAGGAATTCCGCTGAATTCCACGCCGGGCTACCGTCCCTGATGTCGTAACTCCCGACGCAGCCGACGCGCCTTCCACCTCACCCGGCCCCAGACGCGCTGGCCGTCGGTCCTTTCTCTGGAGGTGGCGCAGATCTACGGTGGCCTTCCGTACGAGACCGTGTACCGGTCCCGTGCGGAACGGCCGCCCGCATGTGAGATCGTCTGCCACCCTGCAGATGCGCGAGCACCTCGCCGCTGTGTTCGCCGAGTGGGACGGCGCTGGCGGTGCTGTGCCGGGTGGCCGCCGACCAGGACGTGCTGAGCGACGGCGCCGACCCCGGCCTTCTGCCCGAGATCCTGGTGGCCCAGTTCCAGGGCATGATCCTGCTGGCCAAGACCGGCCGGTCGGACGCGTCGCAGATCCGCCACATCGGTCTGGTTGCGCGAGGTGCGCGCACGCCTCGGCGTCGAGGTCAACCGGGCGGAGGTCAAGAAGCATCCGTGGGAGCGATGATGCCGAGGCCGGCGCCGGTGGGGTCGATCATTCTCGCAGAGCGGCCGGGCTGGGTGTCGGTGGGAGGGACCTGGATACGGGCACCGAGCTCTGCTGCCCTGGCGGCCGAGGCGTCGCAGTCGGTGACCCGGAAGTAGGGAATCCACTGCGCCGGGGCATGCGGGGGCAGTTCGTCCGTGGTGACCGTGCCGCCGAAGGAACGGTCGCCGATCCTCCAGTCGATAAAAGGGCGGCCGCGGTAGACGCTGTCAACGGCCTGCCAACCGAACACCGCGCTGTAG
Organism: Actinomadura napierensis; assembly: GCF_039529375.1. Classification (NCBI taxonomy): domain Bacteria; kingdom Bacillati; phylum Actinomycetota; class Actinomycetes; order Streptosporangiales; family Thermomonosporaceae; genus Actinomadura; species Actinomadura napierensis. The sequence goes on along the minus strand of NZ_BAAAMR010000082.1, from coordinate 6,577 downwards.
AAATGGCGCGCCTGCCGGGTGTCGGGGCACATCAGCTCGACCCACCGCACGGCTGACGGCTCGGTACCGGCTCGGACCCTGAGGATGCCGGGAAGCGCGACACCGAAGTCGGCACCCTGGCAGTCCTGAAAGAGCGCCAGCTGCCCGAGATCGGCGACGTTGGTCGGCGGCATCAACTCCTGCCCGCCCGCTGCATCGACGGCGTCGGCGGTGACCTGGAGGTCCTCGACCCGGAAGTAGCACGTCCACGTCGGCGGCTGTGCATCGTCGGTCAGCGGCTGCATGCCCGCGACCTCCGGCCCCTGGTCGCCGCCGAGCGTGAAAATCTCGTAGTCGCCGTAGCCTGGTACGGCCAGGGTGAAGTCCGACCAGCCGAACAAGTCGCGGTAAAAGCCCTTGGACACCGGCACGTCGGGGCTGGCCAGGTCGACCCACCCCGGCCAGCCGAGAGGGATGGCCGCCTCAGGCATCCTCGAACCTCCCGCCGTGAAGCCGGACAAGGATCGCACCACGTCGATCCGGGCATCGTCCGGCCCGCGCAGCGCGCATGCACACCACACTATGAGCGGTCACGCAAACAGCATCGGACGTGCGATTACGGAATCTGCCAAGACCTTCCCACCTGAAACGATCCGATGGGAACCGCGGAGCGCCGTTCTCGATGTCGATCGAGTCGTGGGCCGGACGGCCGCTGGTCGTCGGCTTCGTCAGTGGGGGCGGGCGGTGAGCCGAGTGGGGCGATGTCGGGCTGTGGGCAGTGCTCGCGGAGCGGCGTCTGCGGTGGTGCCCGGTGTTATCCGAGGGTTACCGGAAGGTGTTCGATGCCCGCGATGAAGCTGGAGGTGATGCGGGAGACGTCGCCGTCGATGCTGAGGCGGGGATATCTGGTGACCAGTTCGGTGAGCATGGTGGAGATCTCCAGCTTCGCCAGGCGGGAGCCGAGGCAGAAGTGCGGTCCGGTGCCGAAGGCCAGGTGGGGGTTGGGGTCGCGGGTCAGGTTCAGGGTGTGCGGGTCGGTGAACACCGCGGGGTCCCGGTTCGCGGCCGAGTACCACATGACGATCTTGTCGCCGGCGCGGACGTGCTGGCCGCCGAGTTCGACGTCCCTGGTCGCGGTGCGCCGGAACTGCATCACGGGGGAGACGTAACGGACCAGCTCGTCGGTGCCCGCTGCCAGCAGTCCGGGATCGCGGGCGAGTTCTCCCCACAGCCGGTGTTCCTGAAGTGCGATGACCGCTCCGGAGAGGGAATTGCGGGTGGTCTCATTTCCGGCGATGACCAGCAGGATCCAGAACATGCAGAATTCTTCGTCGGTGAGCCGTTCACCGTCGACCTCGGCATTGGCGATCGCGGACATGATGTCGTCCGTGGGACGGGCGCGGCGGTCCGCTGCGACCTGCCGGCCGTACTCCATGGCCTCGCCGAACATCTCGACCGCCGCCGTCGGATCGCCGCTGAGTTCGGCGTCCTCGAAGCCGATCATCGCGTCGGACCACCGGATGATGAGATGACGGTCCTGCGGCGGCATCCCGAGCAGGTCGGCCAGCACGCGGGTCGGGAGTTCCTTGGCGACGGCGGTGACGAAGTCCACCGACCCGGCTCCCGCGATCTCGTCGGCGATCTCACGGGCTTGCCGGCCGATGGAGGAGCGCAGCGCCGCCATCGCCCGTGGCGCGAACGCCGGCGAGATGATCTTGCGGAGTCGGGAGTGCTCGGGCGGGTCCATGAACAGCATCATCAGGCGCAGGCCCGCGAGCGTGAGTTCGTCGGCGGTGAACATCTGGACGCCGCCCAGGTAGTTGGAGTAGGCGGCGGGCTGCCGGGACATCTCGTGCACGATCTCGTGGCCGGTCACCGCCCAGAAGCCGGGGGACGGGGGAGCGGGCAGGCCGCTGGACGCCTCGCTCGCCCGGTTCGCCGTCCGGCGCTCGTCCTGCCAGGCGACCGGGGCCTGGGCCCGCAGCGTGTCGAACGCCGCGTGCGGCGGGCCCGCCGTGAACGTGCGGGCGTCCGACAGGTCGGCGTCGCACAGGTCCGCGACCCGCGCGGCGCCCGGGGGAGCGGTCTCCGGCTGCTTTACCTCTTGCATTTCACGTCCAATGGGATGGGATCCGCATTGGGTGGCCCCGCTGCCCGGGGTCCCGCCTGCGTCGGAATGGAAAAGTTCGACGGGTGCGGGCCCGGCCGGCGCTGAAGCGCGATAACGAGCCCTGTGGACGGTGGTGGACGAAATGGCCCAACATAGTGACCATACACGTTTGTTTTTGTGTCATGTCAAGAGTGTGCGCTACATTCGGCTGCGTGCGGACACACGGATGGGGCGGTTCGCCGCCCGCCAGCGACGACGAGGCGATCGCGAGGATCAAGGCCACGACGCACCGCTGCGTCCGGGATCTCGGCGGCGCCACCACCATCGCGCACGTCGCCACGGCACTCGGGGTCAGCCGGCAGACCGTCTACCGGTACTTCCCCAGCACCGAAGCGATGCTGACCGCCGCCGCCCTGGACGGAACCCAGGACTTCCTGGCGCGCATGGCGCGCCGGCTTCGCTCCGTCACCGAGCCGGGCGAGGCGCTCGTCGAGTCGGTCGCCTACACCGTTCAGCAGATACCTCACGAGCCCTACCTGGAACTCCTGCTGAACGGGAGTTCCCTGCTGCCGAACGTCACCTCCGACACCGCGCGGGCCATAGGCCGCTCCCTGCTCGACCAGAGCGCGGTGGACTGGGACGCGACGGGAATCGACGCCGCCCGACGCGGCGAGCTGATCGAATGGACGCTGCGGGTCGTGCAGTCCTTCCTCCTCGATCCCGGCGATCCGGTCAGGAGTCCGGCCGAGTTGCGCGCCTTCCTGCGGCGCTGGCTCGCTCCCGCGGTGGACGCCGCCATGCACCGCGCCGACACCGACCCGAGGATGGCCTCATGACCCTCCGAAGCCGGCCCGCCGACACCGCCGGCACCGCGGAATCCGCCGCATCCGATGGAACCGCCGCGGGTGACACCGCGCTTTTCGAGCGGGACGGCGCACGCGTCGTGCCGACGGCCCACGCGCGCGGCCCCTGGCGCCGGGACACCCTGCACGGCGGCGCCGTGGCGGCGCTGCTGGCCGACTCGATCGACATACCGGGATGGACTCCCGTGCGCATCACCTTCGACCTGCTGGCGCCGGTCCGTGACACGCCGATGACGCTGACCGTGACCCGCCCCGAGGGCGGCAGCCGCGTGCAGCGCCAGGTGATCACTCTGCTGGCGGGGGACGTGCCGGTGGCGCGCGCGCACTGCCTGGCGGTGCGCCGGACCCGGCTCGACCTTCCCGACGGCGTCACCGATCACCGCAACCCGTTCGCCGACGTCCCCGTGCCGGATCTGAGCCGTCCCACTCCGGGCGCCCGCCAGGCGGTCGGCTGGGACAGCTTCGACAGCGGGGCGGTGCGCGTGCATCCGCTGGAGTCGTCCGACCTCGGGGAAGGCGCCATCGGGGTATGGGTCCGCCTTCTGGTGCCCGTCGTCGCCGGCCAGAGCACCTCCGCCATCGCCCGGGTCGCGGCCGCGGCCGACTACGGGTCCGTCGCCACGAACGCGCGGCTGCCCTTCGACCGGTGGAGCTTCATGAACGCGGAGCTGAGCCTGCACGTCTCGCGGGAGCCGGCCGGCCCCTGGGTCGGCCTGGTGGCCACCGGCGTCGTCCAGCCCGTCGGAAGCGGGCTCAGCTCCGCGACCCTCTATGACTCCGCCGGACGGCTCGGGCAGTCCGCGCAGGCACTGGTGGTCGAAGCAAGGCCCAGGGACTGAACCCGCCCAGCACACCGCGGCCCTCGCCAGGTCGTCATTGGCACACGCCTGGGCCGAGCAAGTGGCAGCGCGCACCGCTCCGGGCCATAACCGATAGATCGGTGCTCAGAACACCGGGCCAATCGCAGCACGGGCTGCAGCCCGGAACCGCACTTCCTGATCATCCCAGTCGCGCCAGGCGTTGCACGGCTGGGCAAGTGGTGGATTCGGGTGCGGGCCGCCGACCGTTCATGGTGCGGAACTGCGGCGATGGCCAGCACCGACAGCGTGAGCGCCGCCGCGATCTCGGCGGTAGCCCCGTCCGGCCACGGTTCGCGGAAGAGCAGCGTGCCTACCAGCAGCAGGTACGTCTTGGCGGTCGCGGTGGCGACGAGCCCGGTGACGACCAGCCGGCTGCGCTGGAGGGCGATCTGCAGCTGGCCGAGCGCGAGCGGCGCAGTCACGGCGAACAACGCGAGGTAGACGGCGATGGCCGGCGTGCAGGGGTGCGGGAACTGTGCGGCGGCGCCCTTCAGCATCAGCTCGGCCGTGCCGGTGAGCAGCCCGACGTCGATGGCGAGCGCGACGCCGGTCAGCGGGCGGGCGTGCGCGCCTTTGCGGGTGAGGTCGGCGGCGAGGAACCCGGCGCACGGGACCAGCAGCGACAGCGCCGCCACGGTCCCGAGCAGCCACCACGGGACGGTGGCACCCACGCCGGCGCCGGACGCCTTGACGGCCGAGGTGAGCACCGCCGCGCCGCCGCCGCGGTGCGCGGTTCCCGGCGCGCCGTCCGACGCGTCCAGGAACAGCACCGTCGCGGCGGCCAGGGCGAGAACGCATCCCCATTCGCGCGGGGTGAGGCGCTCACCCAGGATGGGTAGATGCCGGTGGAGAGGGTGGCGATTGCCTGGTATTGCGCTTGCCCGGCCTGGAAGTGCATGGCTTGGACCTGGATGGCCTGCACGTGCATGGCGCGACCTTCCGTGCCGCCCGCGGCCCGGCCGGTCGGCGCGCTGGAACCGGACCGCGGGCGGCGGCTCGAGGGGTGGGACGGACGATCCGCCGGTGCTACGGCTTGGCCGGGTCGTACAGGTCGAAGGCGTTGGGCTGGCCCGCCTTGAAGCGCCGGTCATCGTCGTCGTAGAAGCCCTTGAACTCGTTCGGCAGGTACAGGTTGAAGATCTCGGCGGGGGTGCCGCCGGCGCCGGAGGCGTCCAGGATCGCGTTGGCGGCCTTGCGGCCGGCGGTGTTGGCGCCCTCCATCGTGGCGAGGTTGATGTCGGCGCGGACGTAGTCGGAGGCCAGGAACAGGTTCGGCAGCGCGGTGGCCGCCTCGGGCCGGTAGTTCCACGAACTCGGCTTGTTGATCATCAGCGGCTCGTCGTTGGCGGCCTGCGGGGTGCCGTTGCCGGTGATGGCCGGATCGATGTAGTAGGAGTGGATGTTGGCGTCGTTGAGCACGACCCCGCCCCAGGGGATCGCCCGGCGCAGCTGCTCCTTGACCTCGTTGAAGATCTGGTCGGAGGTGCACTCGCGGGCGGTCTTGCCGTAGAGGACGCCCTTGGTGTCCCAGGAGGACAGGTCGATCGACAGGCACTCGTTGACGTCGCCGTTGCCGTAGGTCGTGCCGAACTTCTTCTTCCAGAACTGGGCCTGGCTGATGGAGGTGAGCGCCCACGGCTGCCCGGCGTAGGCGACGTGCCCCTTGGCCAGGTCGATCGGCTGCCGCAGGTAGATCATGATGCCGTTCATCCAGTCGGTCGTGATCTGCGACAGGCTCTTCAGGTTCGGGTCGGCGGCGAGGATCTGGTCGTTGAGCAGCGGGACGGCGCGCTCGATCGGCACCGCCAGGACGTAGTGGTCGGCGTCGACGTTGCTCGTGCCGCCGCTACCGCTGATCTGCGCGCCGCTGATCCTCTTGTCGGTCACGTCGAGCCGGGTGAGGGTCGCGTCGGACTGGAACTTCACGCCGAGGGACTTGAGGTAGGCCACCCACGGGTCGATGAGCGCCTCGTTGGTGGGGGCGTTGAGGAGCCGGTCGGGGGCCTTGTAGCCGCCGAGGCCGAGGGTGCTGTAGACCCACGCTTCGGCCATCAGCCCCATGGTGTGCGCGTTGGCCTTGTCGGGCTTGGCCGCCACCAGGGTGCCGGTGAACAGCTGCACCAGCATCTCGTTGTAGGGCTTGTCCATCTTCTCCGCGTGCACCATCTCGGAGAAGCTCATGTTCTCCCACTGGTTGTAGCGGCGCAGCGGACCGCTGGTGACGAACGCGATCATCTTCTGCAGGAAGTAGCCGGCCTCCCACGCCTGGACGGTGCCGAGCAGGTTGATCCCGGTGGACAGGAAGGCCAGAAGCGAGTCGGGGCTGAGCGTGCCCTCGATGGTGCCGCGGGCGGGCAGGACGAGCTTGGTGCCGTTGTAGAACGCGGCGACCTCGGTGCCGGCGACCAGGTTGTCGAAGGCCTTCCCGCCGCCGGGCAGCGGGATCCGGCTCATCGTGTCGGGCAGGTTCTGGTAGAAGCCGGGGAAGAATCGGAACCCGTGCTCGGCCGGCAGGTCCTGGCGGCCCCCGCCGCCGGTGTTCGGGACGGGCATGCTGCGGCACTTGCCGCCCCAGGCCTTCCGCTCGTAGATCGTGACGTCGAACCCGCGCTCGGCCAGCTCGTGGGCGGTGGACAGGCCGCCCATCCCGCCGCCGAAGATCGCGACCCGGCGTCCGGCCTGGGCGGCGCGCCCGGTGCGGGACGCGCGGCGCGCGGCCGGGGACGCCGCCGGGGCGCGTCCGGTGCCGAGGGCGCCGGCGGCGG